>JAQUVM010000120.1 GCA_028693355.1 Burkholderiales bacterium | reverse complement strand
ATATTTGCTGATGCAAAGTTTGAAACTGTTAAACTTGTTGATGCAGAGCTCCAGATTGGATCTGTCTCTACTGTTAGATATCCTACACTTGAATGATCACCCCAATTGTATGCATCGTTCCAGTTTGCATAATTTAAACTTACTATGTCTGAATATGTTGTCCAGTATGTTGATGATGCTGTAAGTGGAATTGAATAAAGTCCATCTAATGAGAAAACACCTGTTCCACTATCATATGTTATTCCTTGAATTGTTTCTGATATTGAAGCTCTACTTCTTGCATCTGTAAAATATTGATTTACTGATCCTTCATCAAGTGCATCTGTTGAAGTTGCATACCAATCTGTTAATGTTAAATAATTTTCTAATGTAGTAGTTGCATATGCTGATGTAATGTAACCGGCGTCATTTGTCCATTGTGAAATATTTGCTGATGCAAAGTTTGAAACTGTTAAACTTGTTGATGCAGAGCTCCAGATTGGATCTGTCTCTACTGTTAGATATCCTACACTTGAATGATCACCCCAATTGTATGCATCGTTCCAGTTTGTACTATTTCCACCTAATGCTGTAATTATTCCTGCTGTAGCAATATCTCCAGTAGCTGCTGTGATTGTAGCTTGACCTCCGATATATAAATCATCTTGTAAAGTAGTAGTTCCAGTTACGACTAGTGTACCACCTACTACAAAATCTCTGCCACTAGTAGCTACATCTGCCCATGAAAAAGTTCCGTCTGCATTAGAGGTTAATACTTGTCCAGAGGTACCGTTGTCAGTTACTGCTAATTCATCAGCACCAATAGAATTTAAAGTTACTTCTATATTTGTAGTTGCTCCTTCACCAATTCCATTTGTAACAGTAATAGCATTTCCAGCTACTATATTCAGTATATAATCTCCTGTTGTATCTGCACCTAAAGCTACAGAATCTGGTTGAATAGTTACTACTCCACCATCAGCTATAATTACATCTCCTGATAAAGTAATCCATTTTGCTACACCAGCTGCATTATATTGCAACATTTGTGTAGTAGCACCAGCAGTTGGAATATGTTCATAACCATTTCCTGTAGCATGAGTTAAAGCTCCTCCACTAAGAATAATACCATTACCAGTCCAATCACTAACTGTTTCGCCACCAACTATAAATCCTGAATCTGATTGAATAGTACCAATAGTAGCAATATTTCCAGTAGCTGCTGTAATAGTAGCCTTATGTCCAATAGCTAGAAGATTAGCAGTATCATCCCAAAATAAATTATCACCATCTTCTTCAAATCCAGATGCTCCTTGAAATACTATACTACCTTCTACAAATCCAGGATTAATATTCCCAGATAAAGTTCCATTAATTGATCCAATTACTGTTAAATCTCCACCAATATATTGATCACCAGTAGTAGTAACATTAGCTCCTACCACTAAGTCACCAATAATAGTTGAGGAAGAAGAAATTATTCCAGTATCAAAAGTTGCTAAGCCACTAACATTTAAAATACTATCTAAATATGTAGCCCCATCTATTTCTAAATCACCACTTACATAAGCTGAGTTATAATAACTTCCAATAGCTATACTCGATGGCGTGGAAGATCCAACATGAAATAACACACTTGGAGTGCTTGTCCCAATACCAACCTTACCAGTACTATAATATATATCATCTCCTGATTGATTCCATAGACTAACACTTCCTCCGCCAAAACCTAAAGTAGATGTGGACACCCAATTAAACCCAGATCCTGTTGATTGTAAAACATAACCATCAGCACCCACTGAATTACTATTATCATATAATGCTCCGCTTATACTTAAGTCTCCGGAAATTAACTGGTTACCAATTAAATTTAAATCTCCACTAAAATTTATACCACTCGCCAAATTAACATTACTATTGAAAGCAACTATGTCATTAAAAGTTGCATCTGCATTTACAATCATTCCACCTTCTTCGTCACTTTGGACAGAAAGAGCATCAGCAACCGACAAATATCTACTACCTAAATAACGCGAAACCCCAAGGTCTTGCATTAGAACTTGGGCTGTAAATATATTTGTATTAGTCCAGGTATTATTGCCATCTAAATAAGCATCTCCTCCCTGAACTATTGTCGTTCCACTTCCTGGCGGACCTTGAGGGCCTTGAGCACCTGTAGGACCCTGTGTACCAGCCGGACCGATTAAACCCTGTGGGCCTTGAGCACCTGTAAGACCAACAACTCCATCGGTAGTATAATAATTTTGAACTATAGTTTGATTTAACTCATCACCATCTTTGTAAACATATCTTGTTTCTCCAACTTGAAGGATATCTTTAAAAGCACTTAAAACACTTTCCCAGAAAGCTAAATTAATTGATTGAGATTTATAAGATATGCTCTTAGAAAATCTATTTGGAATTTCTCTATAAAAATTTATTTTATTTAAAATATTCTTAAAAGAAAAAATATTTTTTTCTAAATTTTGATCTTCAAAGACTAATGAAGTATCTATTTCAAAACCAAATTCCTGAACACCTAAAATCTTAGATGGATATGGTTTTACTAAATTATCATAATGAGATAAAACTTTAGAAGCATCACTGTAAGCTAAAATATTTAGACCAGTTTCTGATATCCCAGAAAAGTCAAATCTATCTTCTTCAAAGATATCAAATAATATTAATTGTTGGTCTGCTAAATCATTAACTAAACTTAAATCATTTTCAAAACTTCCTTTAGCTAACTCAATATGTTTTGGAATTTTTTTATATTGCTCTTTTAGTCCTTCATCAAAATAAATTAAATTAGTAGAAATATTTTTAAAAGTATTTATGTAACTAGTTAATATCTTATCTGACATGAGTGAAAGAGATTTTTTTATATCTCCTTCATTTCTATCATAATAACCAAAAGCAATTGGAGTTAAAGTCCTTAAAGAAATAAAAAGCAACAAAAGAATCACTGAAAAATTCAGTGATCTCACAAATTGATTAAGAGAATAGTAATTAGAAAATTTTAATTTAGGTAATTTTCCATCTGAGATGCTTTGTTTGACATTTAAATTTGAAAAATAAGATGAAAAATCAGAAAATAAATTTTGAAGAATTCCAGTAAAAGCATAATAACCAACTTTTATCTTTTTAGAATTAAATAAATCTACTTCTTTTAAAAGTTTATCAAAACTATTTGACTCTGGAGTTACTGGTTCCCAGAGACCATCTTTAACTTCTGCTTTATATTCAAGATTTTCTTTTTCATATTCTTTAACCCACTCTTTTTTAGTAACCCAATTTCTTCCTAGCTTAATTGCCTTCAATTTTCCTTGACGAGCACGAAGAGATAAATAATCTTGAGTATATGAAGAATGATTAGCTGCTTCTGCTAAAGCAATATATCCTTCATATTCTCCTAACCAATCCTTGGTAGTATACCAATTTCTTCCTTGTTTAATTGCCTTCAATTTTCCTTGACGAGCACGAAGAGATAAATAATCTTGAGTATATGAACAATAATTAGCTGCTTCTGCTAAAGAAATTAAATCCTTCTTAAGAGGAACAATTTTTTTATTGTTTCGGGGTTGCATGGGAAACCTTTTTATTTTTGTTATAACTGCTCTAGATTTGGGAAATTATAGAACAATTTGTAAAGTATTTTTGACGATTATTAAATAATTATTTTTTAACTATATCGGTATATTTTTTTATCTTTTTAAACATTTCTAATATATTAATATTATACATTATTTAACCGATATAAACAAACAAACTTAATATATCTATCCGATACATATCCGATATATTAATATCCTTTATTCAAGGGCAAAAAAAGATAAAATATTTTCCTTAAAAGATGATTAAATTATGACAAAAAAAGACTTTTAAATAAGTATAAAAAATATCCCTAAGTTATCCACAATTAATAAGTAAACACAAGTACTATCCGATAGATTTTTTTAGCTAAAATTTAGATAAATAAGGATTATATTCTTTAATTTGATAAAAGTATCGTAGAAGTTAAATTAAAACTCTTAAGGGCCTATTTTTTGACTCCTTTTTAAATAGCATCTTACAAAAAAAATAAATAAACAGAGAACAAATAAAAAAGCAAACTAAAACTAGAAAAATCTAAAATTTTAGAATCTAACAAAACTTCCTCTTATAACAAACTTAG
>JAQUVM010000036.1 GCA_028693355.1 Burkholderiales bacterium | reverse complement strand
TTTATATTAGATACCGTAAAAAATATTGAAAAAAATCCAAACGAAATAGAAGGTAAGTTGGATAAGCTATCTAAACAGATAACAGATTCCTACACAAACGAAGTAAGGCATGAGAAACCTATTGAAGAGGCTAACAGATTTGAAAAAGATATTTCCCTGATATTAAAAAACATTAACAATGGCAAAGGTGAAGATGGTCAAGAAGTTAAACATACTGAGTTTGAATCATACATTGTTAATTATGCACAAGATGCGATTTCAATGCAAAAAGATTCTATAGAAAAATTCCATGATACTTTGCACAATAAACTAAAAGAAATTGGCTATAATTCTAGCGAATCTAAAATACAAAAAATAAAAGAAGAATTAGGAAAAATTTCCCCGCACCTTACAGAATTAGTTGAACCATTAGCTACGTTGTATAGTATAGAACAAAATAATACAACAAACCACGCACGTCATGAAGCTAAATCTCAAGCAGGATTTCCGACTTCACTCACATTTCAAAATAGTAAAAAATTCGTGACTTCCAACGCTATTTTAGAAATTCGAGACAGATATAATGAAATAAATGCTAAATTTGATGAACATCAGGAAAACCTTGAAATAAATGCTCAGAACGATAAAAATACTCTTGATAAAGGGAGTTATGACAATTTATCTACATCTGGTAAAGCTATTTATACATTAACTGAAATGGCAAAAACAATATTTAGCTCAAAATTTATTTTTAATGCGTTGATATTTTCTTCGTTGGTCAAAGAACACAACAGCTCTGCCAATAATCTCGTAGATACGAAATCACTTATGCACAACCCTAACCTGCGACGCGAAAATAGGTTACTTCAACAAAATAATGCTCCTACCGAGACTTATATAAAAACATCCGCACAAACAACCTTTCCATTTCAAGTATTTAGTCACCAACAACAGTATTGCATTAATAAAAACTTAATTACTAATAATGATAAAGCTAATAAAACTATTACCAGCCAAAAAGGTGACTTATATAATAATGTAAAAAATTCTTCAGAACCAACTCAAACAATAAATATGATCTATAAACAACAAATTACTGATTTTAATGATTGTGATGCTACAGGTTGTCAGCTATCTACAGCACAGAGATATATTAATGAATCCAAGCCTCAGATAGATGAAGCTAACCAGAACATAGCATATGCAGCTTTTGAGGCTTTTAACATATCACAACAAACTATAAACAATATCTCTGTTGCGGAAGGAAACGAAAGCATCACAGAAGCACCTACTAACGATATCACTTCTTGTGAGACGCAAAAAGAGGTGCTGTACTATACAGGGAATGTTACTCAATTACAAAAGAATCAGACTTCTTGTATAACTAATTATAAAACATCAATAAATTCTGCCAATATCCAACTACTTACTATCCTTAATAGTATAGATTTAAATAATCCTAACGGAGAAAATCAAACTACCAAAGTAACAACAGTAGTAACAGATATGCTTAATCAGGCTGAATTACTCAATCAATTTGTAGAAAAGCCTCTTAGTCATATAGATAATACAATTAGGGATCAAATAGATAATCAACTTGCAAATAATCTTATAGCCATAGGAGTAGAGTTAACCCCTGATAAATTAACTTCATTAAAAAATACGCTTTTTACATTAGTACCTACAATGACTTATTATGGTTTCTCACAATTCTCTTCAGATCTAATTGGTAGCATAGATGCTGATGCATATTCGACAACTGTAGCACAAAGCATTTCTGAACTTTCGTACAGTAATCAATCTAGCAATGCTTTGCAATATGCATTTAATCTAGGAGAATCCGCAGCATATAATGCTGCTATTCCAGTTTATAAAGCAGTAATAGATAATTTAACACAAGATGCCACAGTTAATGAATGGGGGTCTAAAGAAAGGTTATGGCCTATAGCTCCTATTGTTATTGGTGGTGTTGGTATTTTAGCCGCTGCAGGAATATTGATATACAAAAAATGTAAAAAAAAGCTTCCTCCACGTTCACTCCTAGCACATGATTTCAATATCTATACGGAAATGCGTCCTAAGCCTAAGATTCCTGATCCTAAACCTAAGATTCCTGAGCCTGTACCTGAACCTAAGCCTAAGCTTCCTGAACATAAGCTTCCTGAACATAAGCTTCCTGAGCCTATACCTGAGCCTGTACCTGAACATAAGCTTCCTGAGCCTGTACCGGAACCTAAGCCTAAGCTTCCTGAACATAAGCTTCCTGAACATAAGCCTAAGCTTCCTGAGCCTATACCTGAGCCTGTACCTGAACATAAGCTTCCTGAGCCTGTACCTGAACCTAAGCCTAAGCTTCCTGAGCCTATACCTGAGCCTGTACCTGAACATAAGCTTCCTAAACCTAAGCCTAAGCTTCCTGAACCTAATCCTAATCCTGTACCTAAGCTTAAGCTTGAGCCTATAACTATAAAACCAGATGTTACTATTATTGATCATAAAACTATTAGTAAGCTTAATGAAAGCCTTAAAATGTTATATTCAACAGCATGCACAAAGGATTTAAAGCAGAAAACTCCGTTTGATGAAGAAAAATTTAGCTTTAATACAGAAAAAAGTTCGTGGCAGTTAATGCCAAATCTATTGTTTCAAGAATTAAAGAGGAATGGAGATGCAATGGACGAGAAAGATCAAGCACACAAGGATAACGGTATATCTGAAAGTATAACAGCTCTGAAAAAAATATCAAAAACACTACCAAACTTATTTAAGCTAATGCCTGAAGTCAAACATAGCATAGATATAACAAATAATTTGTATTTAATGACAATTGGTAATGATATATTATATAATGAGATTAATAGCATTCCTAAAGATCAAAAGAAATCAGCTTCAGATCTAATAAATGAAATTAATAGCTTATGTGAATATGCTTGTGACGCTATCAAGTACAAGAACCCACAAAGATTTAATTATCTTTATAAAGCGGAGAGATTATTAATAGGAGAAAAAAAGAGATCACTATCATTAAATCATCAGACATCTTTATCAAACGATCTAGAGGACATGGGTAAAAGAAAGTGGTATAAAATTAAAGATAAGATAAGATAAATTTAAGTTAGATTCTATCTGCTACAGTTGTAACAACAAAAATTGTCAACTGTCAGTAAAAATGAAAGCAAATATAAAGGATAACAAAAATGTACAGCACTAATTTAGAAAAAAAATCGAATGCATCAATAACAAAAACGTCAGGTGTATGTAGTAAAACAACAAATGAGGAAAAACCTAATAAATATGAATATTTCGAAGCTAAAAGCGCATATAAAGAATCTAAGTTAGAAAATAATTATGCAATTGAAAACCTGAAACCACTGTACCAAAAAAAATTGATGAACGCTATCGCAATAAAACTCTCTGAAATCCAAGCAAGTATTCAGGAGTTCAGTAAAAAAGACATCTCTAAGTATTTATCTGACATGCTGGAGCTAGCAATCTCTACAAAAATTAGTAGTAATGATCAAAAATCTTTATTCATAAAAGAGCAATTCAATGAAATGTGTGACGCTGTAATATATTTTATAAATAAATTTAATCAAATACAAGAATTAGTAAAAGACTCGAGTAGTAGTAATTATGAACATATAGTCGATAAATTTAAGGAAGCATTAAAAAAATTCAAATCACAAATTAAGCAAGAGCTTAACTGCGAACCTAAAGAATACCATGAAATGATTGGGCATATATATAAAATTACTAGCTCATTTAAAAATCAATCTGATAAATTAAGTACCATATATGATGATATGATACCTAAAGATATTACTAAATCTGAAACATATTCAGATCTCCAACTTAAACCTTGGGAAAAACATAAAGAAAATGCTACATTTTTATATACTAAAACTCAGCAATATTTAGAAAAAATAGAAAACGAATTGAAGCGTGATAACCATTTACTCGACAGTGAATTGTTATCATTAGTTTTAAAAGCGGCAAAGAATACCCAAAAAGAACAGAATAAAAGCTACGATCTAATAAAGAACATAAAAACTCCTGACTCTTATTATCAACATGAAAATCAGATATCTAACCTTATAGGTCATTATAAAATATTATTAAACCCTATAGTTAAGGCATATAATACCCACCTTTTATATCATTGTTTAAGTGAAATAATGAAAGATAAACAGATTTCTCCAGCAATAATCAAAGAACAACGTAGTCATATATTAGAGGCAGGTAATACGTATAAAAATAATCCAGATAACCCAAACCTGATAGATATGGTAGCAGAAATACAGCTTAGCTTTGTAAAACTAGTTGAAGGAATAGAATCATTAAATACAGATGCAATATTAAAAGCACAATTAAATTCTATCAAACTTATATATTCAAAATTTGATGATGACATTCCTAAAGAAAATAATCAAAATGAAATGCCAAACCTAGAACTTACAATATATCATTTACTAGACTCTCGCGATGAATATCCACTGCTGAATAAGCTTAGAGAATCAGATAACAAAACATCATACGTTATAAATAAAAACTCAACAATTCTCGAGAATAATAAAAATGATTCTAAAGCATTATTCAATATATTAGATAAGTTAAAAAATAAATGCTATGTTCTAGGATCAAACCACTTACCACTTATAAAGGTACGATACGAAACAGCTATTAAGCACCTTGATAATTTACTCCTAAAAAGGTCTAAAATGAATGAAATTTTAAACAACTCAGAAGAACAAGAAGCATTAAAATCTGGGCAAGGAGTATTAGAAGAACATATTTCTTTTATGGATGCAATAAAAGGACAAAATGATGAACTTTTAGAAAAATATAGAAACCTTATAACAATGAAATAGGTTGATGCCTAATTTGGAGAATTCAACGAGATAATTTTAGAATAAAGCTCATTAACATTGATATAAAGTAAGCCATAAGAAGTTTCTAGTTTTAATGTCTCATCTTGTAGGGTATTATCTATATTAAATAAGATTTGATTTTGTTGATTATTTTCAAGCTGAAAATTACCTAGCTCTTCTTTGGCTCTATCAATAGTATTGTGATTAGCGCTAATTGAGATAATTTGAATTTTAACAAAGCGTTCGATTACTGATTTAACTACATTATCATAATGAATAAGTTCTTTAAAACCAATTTTATTTAATATGCTTTGGACTATAGTATTGTAATCGTTTATAAGAGTAGATTCTAATTGATTAATTTTTTCGGTAGTGATGGATAATAGTTCAGTACTTAGATTTTGTAAGATTGCTTCAGCTTGCTCCCTGGCTTCATTAATCATTGTTTCGCATTGTTCGCGTGTTGTTTGTAATAAGTTATCTGCTTCTTGATATGCAGAGCTAATATATTCATCAGCATTAAGTATTTTGTCTAATTGCTTATCATTGATATAACGCATAATACCTGCTTCCCTACAATAAAAGATTAGTTGCTAAAATCTAAAAGATATTTGATATATTTATTAAGATATTTTACTCACGACTCCAGTGTCATAATCAATAAAAACATTGCTATTGCTGCATTTTACTAACTTTTGCTCAGAACTTACAGACAAAGTATCATTTACAAAAAACTTATGTATAAAAACCACATCGCCTACATTTATATCTGCAACTTCTTCCGCATTCAAATTTAATACACCTAACTCTAAATTTAATTTTACTTGCACATCATCAAGATCTAAAGGTATCTTATCAAGATTATCATCGTTTGTTTTATCAACTTCAGATATCTTCTCAAGATTATCAAATTTATAGCGAATATAACTAGTTTTTAATAGCTCAAAATTAGCTTGACTATCACAAAAGACTTTTAATGCTGGTGTAAAATCTTTGTTAAATTTGTGTAATACAAAATCAAACTCTTCAAAGATATCGATAGTGCCAGTTTTACTATTTTTAATTGAAACTAAAGATATATCCCATAGCTCAGTCTTTAGATGCTGAAATATTTGAGCTGCTACTTGATAAGATAAAATATATCGTTTATAAGCATAAAACTCTTCCAACTCTAAATTTTGGTGGTTTAATAACTTAAAAAACAAAAAACTATTTACGGTTGGAAAATCAAAGCTTAACGTATAATTCACTCCCGCATGTCTAATTTCCATCCAAATATATGTTTCATCATTAAAAAATATAAAATTAGAATTGTCTTCATTTAAATCGCTCATGGGATTATTTTGATCACCTTGCAAATTTGTTACCATTTCCTTATCCTCTTCATCTGTAGATAATAAAATATATTACTATAAATATAATGACATCTTGCTATGAATATCGATAGGGGCATCTTTTAATTGCAATTCTTTATAATAAGTATCTAATGAGTCTTTTTTTAATTTTTCATATGCTGCTATAAATTCAAAGCCATAAGTAAGTAATTTATTCAATCCTAAATTCCATGCCAACATTTCCTCACGGTAAACAGCCTCTGCAAAGTTAAAATTAGACCTTGCCATTTTTTGTTGAATGAGTTGTAAACCATTTTTTAACTCTTGATTATGATTACCAATCTGCCAAGATAAAAAATGACCATATTCATGTGCTGTTACAATAATTAATCTGCGTACATCATTCTCACTACTCGCATTTATTATACGATCAGTTAATTCATCCACTGTCTTTTTGGTTTTATTACTTGCTAAAGTATAACCAGATCCGCTCGCGCTAAAGCTATCACCAACAGTTACACCACGTAGAGGTAAATTAATTTGATGCATCTTTTGAGTATTGTCCATTGCCTTAAAAGAAGCTTCCATCACATAGCTTCCATAGTCACGGCGATACACCGCAACTATAGCAATACCACTATTTAAAATATCTAAAAACATTCGGTACAACACGTCTTTTAATTCAGAGCATGTTGCTACTCCCTTTGAGGAATACTCTTCAAATTTAATATTTTTGAAAGATAACGTATCATTCATTAATGGACTACCTGAGCCATTTGTCTTAGCACTATTACTATGCTCAATAGTCTGACGCCTAACTCCACCTATTGCTGACCCTGATATTCCATTAATTTTCATAATTTAAATCCTATTATATCCTAATAATTAGAAGCCTGACGTGCCTGAGCCAGTTTACTAATCCAATCTTGCAATGAATTTAAAGATTGTTTAATAATATCTTTACATTCATTTAATAGATCATTAAAACTTCCAGCATTTGATTGTAAAAAATCAGCAAATGCATTTCCTAATGCAGAGTGCGTATCAGCAATTATCTGTTCCATTTTAGCTTCAAATTCTTCTTGAGATATAAAGATAGATAATGTTCCCTTAGCAGATTCAAATAATGCACTAATGGTGCCTTTAATAATTCCTCCAAAAATCATTTGGTAGTGCTGCGAATTTGCATGAATAAATTCATTTTCTTTATTTTTATATTTTAAGTATTGCTTCTCCATTACCTTATAATCTTGATTCAATTGTGTAGTATCGTTACAAATATTTTCCAAGCGTTCTCGGTCTTTAGCAGAAAAAACATCTTTTTCTTTAAGACTTTTAAGAAACTCAATATTCTTGTTATCTTGTTCTATTACATCTTTATCAATAGCTAAGCTCTTTTTATCTTCTAGTATTTTTATTTCTTTATCCAAATGATCGTTAACTTTTGCCTTACTTTCGTTAAATGCTTCTTTATTTTCATTATTTTCAATTTCTTGTTCAGGCTTTAATTTATTTGAGCTTCTTAACTGAACACCAGAAATAACTGCGTTTGCAACGCTTTCTCCCGCATTAATAAAAAACTGTACCGCTTTTAAAACATCAGCTTCTTTTTGAGTTTGTGCACTTCTACCTCGTTCAACTGCGGAATTAATTGCAGTCGTAACTTTTGTAAAAAATGCATCCGAGCGTTGCTGAAATTCAAACTCGATAATCATAGAAGTAATCAAACCTTCTACCTTTATCATATCTATAGAAGATGCAAAAATAGCACTAATTAACTCATCTAATAACATCGCAAAATTTTTATACTGTTTAGTAGATCCTTCATAAAGATTAACATCATATATAACTGCAGTGTCATCGCCTGTTTCTTGAAACCCACGCATATTCAAGTCTCTACTGTTAAAGTCGTTATTGCTCTCATCAATAACGATTAATGATACATCATGCTGTACAACTTCTTCTGTACTATCATTAATGTCATTGTCTGTGATCTCGGTATTACCATGATGTTTATTAGAAGAGTTTATTGGTGTATTTTTTACATAAGCAACTGGAGTTGTCATTTTTTAATCCTTTTTTATGGTACCCTTATAATTCAACTACTAAAACTACTTCTAATAGTTGAATTAATATAAGAGTAATTAAATTATGTTTAAATTTAAAATTAAGAACTAGACTTCTGCATGATTGCAGCATTAGTTTCAAGAAACTTAGTAAGCAAATTTACCGCAGTTTGTAACTGAGTTGATGCCGCGCTTATTAGACTAGATTTCTCTTGATTAATACCATTGGCTTCACTATTACGCTTTTCAAAAGTACTACGTAAACTTGCCCAATCTATTGCATCACCTACACCGGGAAATTTGATGTCATTACAATCAAGACGTTTAGTTAAATTATTCATATAATTTTGTATATCTTTACATAGTTGATGGTCTGCATCTTTACCAGTCGGAAAGTCAAACGAACCATCCGCCTTAAGATATTGTTTAAAATTCTCTTTTACTAAATTAACAAATGGTGCGAATTTTTTCTTATCTTCTGCAGTTAACTCGTCATAATGAACCAAAATATCGTTTGGACCTGGATTTGGTATGGTAGTAGTAGTGTCACCCTTCTTATAAGTCATTGAAGAGCTTCCTTTACTCATTTCTCCTATCATATCCCACCATCTATTTAGCTCTTTAGTATCTTCTTTAACATCATTTAGGCTCTTTGCCAACCGTGCTAAGCTATCTCGATTAGTGTTAGATACATCCATCATAATAAGAAAAATCATTTTCATTACATCTATATTCTCATAGTTACGGCTATTAGAATTAGACGTCAATGGATTATAGAGATTTCTTACTAAGTTATTAATTATTTCATCACCAGCATGATCTTCTCCACCACTACCATTTGCACCCAATAGATTATTAGACATTAAATGATCAAAAAGTTCATTTACTTCTGGTAATTGTTGCTCAATACAAGTTTCAATAAATTTACTGATATTTTCTTTTAAATTCCCCTCTCCCATCTCACGCGCTGTCAATTGCAACTCAGGATTACCCAGTGAATCAATAAGCCATTCTTTTAGTGCTTGCAAATCTTCTAAGTTTGCATTCTTTGTATTTAAGAATTCTACTAAAGCTGCTGGAGAATCTGCAATAACTTGAAAAAGTTGTTCTTTATTTAATTTACCAAAAGCATCATGCAACATATCAGGAGTCAAATAACCTAATATAGCTTGCTTTTTCTCATGGTTAATCTGGCCAAGAGCTGATAAAACCTGTGCAGAATCAAGATTCCTAATAATTAGTTTCATCTCTTCTGGATTTAAACTATCCCAAACTTTATTCAACTGCTCTGGGGATAAATCAGATAATACTTTATTTAATTGATCAAGCGGTAAATCAGACAATACTGCATTTAATTGATCTGGTGACAAATTAGCTAATATATTCTTCAATTGCTCTGGGGATAAATCAGACAATAATAATTTTAATTGATCAGGTGACAAATTAGCCAATACATTTTTTAGTTGATCTGGCGTCAAATCAGACAATACTGCTTTTAATTGATCTGGTGTTAAATTAGAAATAAATTCAAAAGCATCTTTTAAGTCCAAACCTTTATTAGCAAACTCTTGAAATTTTGCTAATACTTCCAAAGCTGCATCTTCATCTACGTTTATACTTTGATCTTTATTAACTAGATTTATACTTGTATATAAATTACCGCTTTGATTAAATACTTTTCCAACATTCATGACGTACTCCATTTAAAAATTAAAAACTACAATTAAAAACTACCATTAATATTAATAACTTATTCTTAATAACCAGTATGCTGTATACCAGTGTTAACCACATTTAACATATCTTGCAAACTTTTCACCAACTCTAAAACCCTTTCCATTACCTTGTCTTGTTCATCATCAATTTGTTCTTTACGAATTTTGATTATTTTATTTTCTAACTCTCTCAATTCAATAGCTAAATCATTCTTAATAGTAAGCATTTCTCGATCAAAGGTAAACCCTGCTTCCTTAAGTTGATAAAGACCAGTATTAATATTTTGACCAACCTCATTTAAACTAGTAATTATTTGAAGGAGTAAATTTGATTTCAAAATCATCTGTAAAGCATTTGATGCTTTTAAATCATTCTTAGCCAAACCTACTGACAATATATTTCTGCCATACAATACTTTCATAGATTGTTCTGTTTTTGTAGCACCGTTTTCCGAAGAAGATTTATTAGAAGCTACTTTAAACATTAGATATCCAGATACTAGTGAAATAGCCATTTTCATCGCCATAAGCACAAGCTCAGCGATCATCTTACCAGTCTCATCATCTTTATCTACTGTCTTTGGAATAATTACCTCTTTTGCAAGTGCCTCAACTGCTATATTTATAATCCCAGCAATACCAGCACTTAAATTAGCAAGGTAATGTAATGCTTTTCCAGTATCACTATCTTTATTCTCATCATTTACAGCGAACTGTTCTGCTATTTGGAATGCCCAACCAATAACAGTAATTAAGGTATTAACATTTAGTCCTAAAGATGCAATTGAAGAAATATGAGTTAACGTTGTCATAGCAATAACAAATCCAGGCATAGTTGCAGCAAGTCCATTTTGAGCTCTGTCAACTAAAGCTGGATCATATTCATCTGAAGTTGGACATCCTTTCTCAGGGTTTTGCTGTAGTTCAAGCGCTGCGCTCATTTTTACCACCGCATTGCTCATAGAAAATAAAGCCTTAGTTATCATAGATAATGCAGCAACAACCATAGCAGCGGCAATAAATGGTCCTGCAATAGGAATTGCCGCAAGAGCTGGTACAGTCGATAGCATATAAGCACCTATTGCTAGCTCAACAACTGCTATAGCTATTTCTATACCTGCAGTTTTTATCATTGTTTCTGCAATTGCCAAAGCTTGTTGTACATATTTTTGTTTCATCGAATCAAGGTAAGCAACAGCTGTAGCAACAGTTGCATCTGCATTATTCATAAGATATTTAGCAAAATCTGCCATTACATCAGCTATAATTTTCTGAATATCATCCATTATCGACAATAGTTCACTACCTGATTCAATATTTTGTAACTGCACACCTAATAGTAGTTGTGTAAAAGAATTACAAATTTTTTTACTATATTCGTTACAAATATTTTGTAGCTCTTCATCTGTATAAGTGCTTTTCTTATCACCTTCTAACGTTGGTTGATAAGAATCTATACCAAAATTAAATTCTGCTATACCATCTCTAAATAAATTACTTTCATCTTCAATAATTGGATTCTTATTTATACCGTGTAGTGCTGTATCCAACTCTGAATTATTATTCACAGGTTTCTCACCATTTTGATGATATTCACCAACTTTTACTTGATGAGAAGTACCATTAATAACCCTCATATAAACCTCCTTTTAAAAATAATCTCTATTAAAATAAAAAATCTACCTCATAGCCCATAAAAACCATAAAATTAAAATAAATCCTTATCAATGCGTAATTATTTAGAATTTTTAATTTTGTACTATTGCTTATTACTAACTTGCAATATCTAGCACACCAATACATTTAATCTCAGCAAACTCATGTATCTCCTCTGTAGATAAAACGTGTAACGTAGGATAATACTTTTCTGTAATCATTCTGACATAACGCCTAATATCTATATGGGTTACTAAATAAACAGATACATCTCGTTTAATAGTGGCCATGATATCGTGTATTCTATAAATAATCTCATTATGCGTTGCCTCATCTAATTGAATAAATCCACCAAAAGAGTTATACTCAATATTATTTCTAATCGTATCTTCGAAATCTTCAGCTAAAATAATTGCATTAATTACAAAGGTTTCATGACTAAATTTATAAGCAATATTTCGTCCTAGAGATTTGCGCACCAGTTCTGTCAACATAACAATATCTTTTTCTTTTTGTGACCACTCTAATAATGCATCCAATATAGCCTTAAAGTTTCTAATTGAAATATTTTCTGCAATAAGCCGTTGTAAAATCTCAGTAATTCGATTAAGTGGCAGCATTTTTAGTAACTCTTTAATTAACTCATCATAATCCTTCATATTTATAATCATATCTTTGACTTCTTGAATACCAATAAATATTGAAATATTATTCAAAATATGAAATTTGAGATGACCGTGCAAAAATTCATCAAAGGTAAAGTATTTAATTTCAAATTCATCGCAGTCATTAGCATTTTTAGCTTTTACCCATTTACTATTAAACGTAAAAACACCAAATTGAATTTCATTTTCTACGCTATCTTCCAAATCTAGAGCATCTAATATATCAACGTCATCGTACAACACTAAAATATAATCTTTATAAACTTTAGCTTCAGTCACAGGAATTTCACTAACCAATAATTTATAACTATCATCTGCTATTGCTTGAAATTGAATAATGATTTGAGGTACAGTTATACCTAGATCTAACATTATGTCATTTTGAATATTTATCAAAGTATTCTTAATTTTATCTACATAATCAGTATTTTTTAGATTAGCCGCCATATGCAACATCAAAGGTGATAACTTCCACGAAACAAAATTCTCTCCTTTACCATTACTTGAAATTTCTTTATCTTCAACCACTACATCGTCATTTGATAATCCATCAGATACATTTTTATTTGTAGCTTTTTTCTTATTCATAAAATAAACTATAATGAAAATTGATCCTGAAATACCCACAAAAATCATAGTTGGCATACCAGGTATGGCAGAAAATCCAATTAGTAAAACAGCCACTCCAATCAAGGCTTTAGTATTACTAAACACTTGAGTTAAAACCATTTGCCCAATATTTTGCTGCTCCTTACCTGCAACTTTTGTGATCATTAATCCAGCGGTTAAAGATATTAATAATTGTGGAATTTGTTGTACCATTCCATCTCCAACCGTTAAAATTGTATAAGTATGAAAAGCATCCCCAAGAGTCATACCAAGCTGCAAAATACCAATTATTAACCCCCCACAAATATTGATGACAATATCAATAATGCTAGCAATAGAGTCACCCTTTACAAACTTCATAGCTCCATCCATTGCACCATAGAGCTGGCTCTCAGAAGCCAAATCTTTACGCATGCTTTCAGCTTTTTCCTGAGTTAGAGATCCAGCTCTCACATCTGCGTCAATCGACATTTGTTTACCTGGCATAGCATCCAAGGAAAAACGAGCCGCTACTTCAGCGACACGCTCAGAGCCCTTAGTAATCACAATAAAATTAATCATAGTTATCGTGGTGAAGATCATTATGCCTATTACTAAATTTCCACCAACTACAAACTCACCAAAAGTATGTACAATATCCCCAGCATCACCTTCCATCAAAATCAAACGACTACTCGAAATAGTGATCCCAACCCGAATCAAGGCAAGGATCAATAAGAGACTAGGAAATGAAGTCAGCTCTAAAGGAAATCGCATATAAATAACAGACATTAATAAAGTAATGGTAATAAATATATTAAAAGAAATAATAAAATCCAATACATGAGGCGGCAGTGGCAAAATCATCATCATCATTACGCAGATAACTATAACGATTATTGATAATTCTTTATTTGCAGACAAAAATATATTTAGCTGTTTCTTCATTATTAATACCTTGATATAAATGCGTCAAATCATAGCTAATGCTATTGCACTCTAACTTTCTCCAATAAATCTTTAATTAAGGTTGTAATACTTCTTACCCTCTCATTTATTGATAAAACTTTATTATTATTATCATCTTGACTACTCGAAATAGTTTTTATTGGGGTTTCCAACCATTGGTTAAATGCTTTCATCTGTGGAATAGTTTTCATTGAATCAGACGAAGAATTTAGAAAATCAGAAATAGTATTATCGAATACCACGCTCGTTAAATCACCAGACACCCGCTTAGCAATTTTTTCCAACTCTTCTTTACCTATATAAATTATTCCATTAGAAGTTTTAGGTAGTTTTAGATCATCAACTATTTTTTTAAGGCTACTTGGAAGATTATTGTATTCAAAGGGGAATTTCATGCCAGTATCTCTAATTGATGGCGTAGATTTAACTTTAAATTTTATGCTGTGCCAATTATCTCCTTTTTTATCAGTAATGGAAATATCAAATGTAGGATCATCTTTATGCATATCTTTAATTTTATTTATGAATTTGTCTATATTGTCACCATTTTGGAAATTTCCTGACAGGTTATTTTTCTCATCATCACTCATAGCAAGCCATGCATTTTTGAACAAATCATCATCTGGAATATGTTTTTCTTGACCATCAGGAGACCTCAAAACCACATACCTCACTTCAGTTTCTTTATAACCACTCGTTCCAAAAGTATAATTAAGAAAAATATCTTTCGCACTGTTCAGTTGTTCTTTTAGCCATATATCTCGGTTCTTACCATCTATATCACCACTCTCCTTATGGTATCTTGCTAGTGCCTTATCAACTCTATCTTTATAAGCAGCAGCTTCATGTGGATTCAAGGCAAAGCATCCTGGTATCGGAGCCTTATCCCAGTCTACAGGACTCTTTGATATATCTATCCAAGCATACCAATCACTTGGATCGTCTATATTAATACGATCAGCGTTACCATTCAACTTACTTGCATTAGTACCAGCCCCATTATATCTAGTGTTTAAATCTGTCATCATAAATTGAAAATCAGCAAGTGCTTGTTTTGCCTTAATATAATCATCATTTGCAGCTGCACGCTGTGCGCCTTCCATTAAACCAAGCTCCATTAATATCAAGGCCACTGACAACATTAAGCCAACTATATTAGTAGGAAAATTATTACCACTAGCAACAAGATTTACAATTTTTTCAGCAAGTAATACATAGTCATCACTATTATCTGACGACGCAACATTAATAATTTCTTCCTTAATCTCCATTAAAAGATTAGTAAATTCATCATCCTCAGAGTACTTATTTAAGGTTAAATCAAGCGCATTTATTACAGAATCAATCATCTCTTCTTCATTATAATTAGTGCTAGAATTAGCAATATTTAATAACTCAGATATAGAAGTTTCAATTTCTTCTCGATCTTCAATAGATAAGCTATCTTCTTCAACTTCATTTTCTGAAAGCATCGTGTTCCATATATTATTTTTATAGTTATTGCTTATACTATCAATCATTTCCTACCTCTTTTTCTAATTTTAAAACTCAATATAATATTTTTTAATTAAATCCTTTACGTGAGCTACTATAACAAAGCACTTCTAAACCAAACAATGCGATGACGGAATAGATAAAATAAATATTGGAATACTAGCATTTAACCGCTCAAAATCAACATAATCAACTGTTGTAAAATAGCAAACATTATTTCAAATCAATTCTAAATAATAACTACTCTTTGGAAAATACTAGTTAATAAAAATAGATTATTTAGGAAAATATAACTCTATCTACTATATCTAATTAGAACAAATTAACTTCTAATCAGAAAGTGTAAATTTACTTATTCCAATATTTATCTTATCTATTCCGTAATCGCATTGCCTACTACTAGAGTATTTTGTTATAGTAATATACGTAAAATGACTTCCATTATTTACAATTAGTTTTTAATTTTATATATGATTTAAAAGAATGAGCAAAACATGAATACTTCTGTATCAACAAGAAATTATGGTGCAATGAATAGTTCATATAATATAGATCGTCGCCGACAAAAAGCTCTACGCATTCATGAACGGCAAGAAAAAGCACATGAAAAAAGTATTAAGCAAGAAGAGTTTTTTGCAGCAGCAAGACGTGAACAAGGCAATAATAATAATTCTAATGCGTCAGCTTTGTCGAGAACTGCACAAAATAAAATGTATAATTTTTCTATGATGTCATTTCAACCAAATTTATTAAAAATGGGAAGACCTAATAATCTCTCACGATCTCACAAGATTGATGACTCCAGTATAGAAGAAACTGAACAAACTCTATCTCAATTTTTGCCAGAAGGGTTACAAAAAAAAATAACTGATATAAAACAAGGTTTCTCTGGTAGTGACTCAGAAAACTCTGATGGTTATCAAGAACAAAAAAAGCAACTTGAAGATATTTTTAATGATGAGAAGTTAGAACCAGCAGAAAAATTTATAGCTTTCTATGAATTAGAAAAATATTTAACTGAAAATCAATTAGAAGGCGCTAATGGAAGTATAAACAACTATATAAAGCAATTTTTGGATGATAATACTAGCATTAAGGGTTTGATAGACGAACAAATTTCTGAAATAAAATCTAAACTACACTCTTCCTCAACTATAAAACCTAATTTGATGTTTAAACACTATGATATGGCACAGAAATTTTTGTCGCAATTTCCTAAATATCATCTAACAGATTATTTAAAAGATATCGCTACATTCACACTTTTTACAGCCTCAGACATAATTAATTGCTTAAATGGATTAAAAAAAACCATAGTTAGCTTGATGTCTAAAAAATTTAGTGAAGCAAAAAATCAAAGCCATAGTTTATTATATATTGTGCGACATATTAATCAGGTTATTTCTTCTTATAACATTTTACTAAAAAATAGTAAGAACGTAATTAATATCATTAGTGATTTAGTTGTAGTTATGAAGCTATGTGAAAAAAATTTGATAGCGGAATCAGACGTTAATAATCTCACAAAAGCGCTGAATATTGAAAATTTACATAAGTTATATAATATAATATCACAGCTGCCTTTAAACACAGTTAAGCTCAAAGATGTTATTAATAGAATGAAATCAATGCAAGAAAGTAAAAATGTTAGCTCTAGATCAGAAAAAAATAATTTATCTGTAAAAACAGGAGTTGAGCATAGAACTAAACAAGAACAATATAAAAAACTAATAGTATCAGAAAAGCCATCTCAAATAGCAAGAAAGCGTCTAGCAGCCGCCGCTTAGTGTCTATACAAGTACATTAATTTGGATATAATCGGATATTTTTTGAAAAATTGAAAAGTATTTGATGCTAAAGTATGAAATATTTATAAAATCTCAGAAACATAATCAAATTTTTCTTGTTTTATGTTTATTTCTCTTAATTGAATATTTATTTGCTCTAAGTTTTGAGATATCTCATGGAGAGTTGATTGCATATCTTCATGCTTTTTTGTTATTTGTTCATGTTCATCATCAAACATTTTCTTTTGCTGCTTAAATGTAGCTAAAAGCTGTTTAGTAATAATTACTCCTGAGGCAAGATTTACATAGTAATCTTTTATATAGTTAGCTTTGTCAATCTTATTAATATTAAGTAAATTCAACAAATCTTTAATCTCTTTCTCACAATCAGCTATACTAGATTTCAGCTTATTTAAGTCAGACTCTAATGACTGCTTTCTCTTTTTATAAATACTCTTTATTAATATAATTTCTTTCATTTTAGAGCCATCATATTACTTATCAGACTTATTACTGAATATGCACTAAACTATCAACTGCTTTATTAACCTGTTTAAGTACTGTTGCAGTGATAGTAGAAGAGACATTCAAATTTTCCATTGCTGATTGTATTTTAAGAGCATCATGAGTATTTGACGAAGTAGTAATATTCGCAATACTAGACATTGCTAAATTATTTGCATCATTTAAGTTATTAATTGTACCCACAGATAAGTTTCCCAATAGACCATATAAATCACCATCACTAGATAAATTATCTAAGGACGCTAAATCTGCTACTTCTAATGTACCACCGCCTGAAAAAGTTTGTGCACCTATATTTGCTAAAGCTCCTATTGCTTGTATAGTCATTATTTAAATACCTATAAAATTTAATGTGTTGATAAACTAGGAAAAAACTCATCTAAAGATTCTGAAAAAATTGAATCGATTAGTTCTTTTTCCACTATAGGAATAAATTGACAAAAGCTTTTATTTTTTGCCAATACTTTCCCCCATAAAATTGCACAGAGCGCATCATTATTACGAAAAAAATATATATCTAATAACCTATAAAGCATATCCTCTAAGCTATCAGCGATCAAATACTTCATAATAGATGCATTGACTCTATCACTCTGTTCCAAAATAATACTTTGTTCTTTTGGATTAAAATTATTTATTATAAAACGCCGATAACTAGCGTTTAATAATACATTTTTATCAAGAGATAATAACTTCACCAATACACGTCTAGAAAATGCCGCTTGGCATCGTTTACTCATTCCTAATAATATACAGGGACATATGTTAAAATTTAATTGATTAAACTTAGCCATTGAATAACCATCATTATTAATTCGATTTTCAATAATACTTGTTAACCTAGTATAAATATTAAGCTTGCGATAAAGTAATAACATTAATTCTTCAACTTTTAATATTAGGAATATTTGTCAAACATTAAGAACCAATATTTTGTGCAACTTGTTTTTGCGTATCTCCATATGATTTAATGGAATTAGTTAGCATACTAACCTGCGTTTGCCACTGTATAGTAAGATACTGATACTGAGCTAGCTGCTCAGGAGTAGGATTATTTCCCAATGCCTGTATTGATGTTAACATCTGACTTTCTAGGCTTTCTATACTGCCACCAACTGTTGCAAAAACTTGACTCATATCAAAATAACTACCCACCGTAGGAACATATATCGACATACAAATTTACTCCTAAATTATAAAAGACATTTTGAGAATCTTCTTAATTAAACATAATACTAAATCTCTAATACGATACATACTATAACAAAATTAGTATAACTAAAACAATACGCAAATAGAATAGATAAAATAAATATTGGAATTAATAAATCTTATATATTATTTTATATTTATCAATTATCACTATAGACAGGCACCATGGTTACTTCTACATTATCGCCACTAAGACCTGGCACAGAATTTGTTACCAAACGCTTAATTTTTGAAACATACATAGTCATATTATACCCACTCTTATATTTAACTAATACTGCAGCTGATGACATATGGTCGTTACTTAGAATATCATCAGTTATAGGCATAGATACATTAGTATTTACCGACACAACTCCGTTAAATTGCATAATCATGTCAGAAATTTGTTGCTGTAATGCATATATAAATCTGCTTTTCTCTTCTATTGGCGAAGAAATAAACCCATCCTTTTTAAACATTTCACCTAAATTAGTAAACTTATTACTAGGAATACCATTTGATAACATAACTTTAATTGCTTCATCTTTGTTACCATTTGCAATTAATAAAGAATACGTACCATCTTTGGCTTTTTGTTTAATAGCATCAATACCATTTTGACTTAACATTAATATGAGCCGATTTGAATCTTGCTCGCTTAATGTAGAGCCTAAAACAAAATCATGGTTACTATTACATCCAACGTTGCATATAAATATTATACAAATTAATATAAATTTTAAATATTTCTTCAATTTTAATAATACCTTTATAACAAATATTGCAATATGTAATCTTATCTCAAGCTAATCAATTAGGCTCAAGCTTTGAAAGCTTAAGCTGCATCAAATAACCATCTCTAGTAAATCTATCATTGTAGTAGTCTTCTCGTATGCATAATATTCTAAAACCAAATTGATGGTATAAGTTAATGGCAGAAGAGTTAAATACGCAAACATCTAACATAGCATAAATAACTCCTTCGATCTGGCGTGATTTATTTAAAGTATGAAACATAAGCTTACTTCCAATATATCTTCGTTGGTAACACTTGGCAATAACAAAAGATAATATTTTTAACTCATCAAAAGAAATTGCATATACTATAAATCCCACAACTTCTTCATCAATAATATAAAGATCAATACTTAGTTCGCACTCTAATACTCTCTCATACTGTTCCTGACTCCACTTATCTTCATCCAACTCATCGTTTAATCTCATTATC
>JAQUVM010000119.1 GCA_028693355.1 Burkholderiales bacterium | reverse complement strand
AGATATGGAAACAAATAAAACTAAATACCTAGCGGAGAAAGTAAGAGACCGAATTAAAATTAATATAAACACAGTTAAAAATGAATATACTAATCTTCATACGTTTAGTTCACTAGCATGGTATAAGGATGAATCAAGCGAATTAGAGAATATAGCTAAAGATAGATGTAAAGCGGTTTATTGGGATGGCAAGGCATTTGAGGGTAAGTGTGGACATGATTCTTTTATAATACCAAATGTAAATGAGTGTAAAAGCCCAATTGAAATTCATGGACACCGTATTTATTGTCCAGTATTAAACTTTCATAATGTAGATAAGTTTGCACCAGGAAGCGCTGGAAGTGATGCCTCGAGATCAGCTACTGATGGTATGCTTGAAACTTGGTCAGATTATGCTTATGGACGGTTATACGCAGGTCCTTCATTTATTGCAGTTGAGTATGATAATGGTAGATATAGTATGGGATCTCATGCTTACTATAATTTTGAAGTCGATCGTTTTTCAAATATGGAATTAGAAGGAAGCCAAATGTTTTTTAATGAAAAAACTAATAAAAAATGTTTTGATTCAACTATCAGTGGACGCGATAAGGCTAATAGTGGTATGTTTCCTGGGCTTTTCTCTGATTTAGATTATTCTAGAACAATGTTATTTGACCCTAGTTCTTATCATTACCTATTTATGCTTCATGCTGCTGAACGTCCTGATAAAAAAGATGTTTGCTTAGGTGGTGTAACAAAGGATATTTGGTGGAATAATGGAAGTAAAATTTCATGGAATGATGTCGAGCAACTAAAATCTATTCAAAGAACATATGTAAATATTAAAGATACAGCAACAAGTAAGAGTTTTATGATACCAACTATAACCAAGTATGATTCTCATACTATGGCGAATTATCCATCATTTACTTATTTTACTACTTTGGGATGCACGACTTCTGATTGTGTGATTCTTGATATGGGTGGTTTAGATAAGAAAAAAGATAACTCACAGAGACAATCTGTTATAGCTTGGTTAGAGGGTAATTTAGAGCTATCGAATGATGTCTATACTTTATATGCGCAACATGTAGAAAATAATACTAATAAGGGTGCTTGGTTGAATAATAAACCAGTATTGAAAGATGGGGTATTTGCGAATAAGTCCCATGATGATGGCAGCAATGGTAGTGGATTTGCTACATTTGTTTTGAATAAAAATGGTTTTAATGTTAAATCATATCCTTTGGGAGATTGGATATATAAATGTAATGGTATTAGCTTTAAAAAAGGAGCAGTAGCGTCAGCTATTAAATGTAACATAGGCGGAGCTGAGGGTAAGGACGTAATTAATTCTTCATTAGACTGGGTTCACGATTGTTTACCAGGTAGCCCAATTGATGTTGATGCTAATAGTAATTTGGTTTGTCGTTATCCTAGAGGTAAGTAAATAAAATAATGTCATAAATATGTATACTCCCTATGTGTTGTTAGTATGAATAAAGCTTTTATACTAACTATACATAGGGAGTTTTTTATGCACTATACATAAAACTAATGATAGAATTTAGATTGCTTAAATGAAGTGGTGTCAATTTAATATTGGCGTCATTATAAAAAATGCTTCCTTATTATATCTGTGCACAAAGAGTAGAATAGATTAATAAGGTAAGCTTGTAAAATAACTATAATAATAAAAATTTAATATTTTTGAGGCACATCATGAAATTTGATGTAATTATCGTTGGAGAAGGTCTTTCTGCTCTAACTACAGTTCTTAAGTTACCAGCTAATTTAAAAGTAGCTGTTATTTCACGTAACACCTATTTTGCATCGTCTAGCTATTATGCACAAGGTGGAATAGCATCAGTATTTTCCCCAACTGATTCAATAGATAAACATATTCATGATACAGTTGTTGCAGGAGATTATATCTGTGATGAATCATCTGTGAAGAAATTTATCAATCAAGGTAATACTATTTTACAATGGTTGATAGATTTAGGTGTACCTTTTACAAAGAGTAATGGAGCGTTACATCTTACTCGAGAAGGTGGGCATAGTGAACGTCGTATTGCACATGTCGGTGATATGACAGGTCGCAGCATAATGCATACTGTTATAGATCATGCAATTAGACTAACTAATATTACTTGGATTTATGACCACGAAGTTCTAGATTTAATAATTATATCATCTAAGGTATCAGGGGTAATAGTTGAGAATTTAATCAACAAGCAATTACATAAGATTTTTGCTTCAAAAACTGTTTTGGCTACAGGCGGTATTACTGGTCTATACAAATATAAAACAAACATAAATGCTAGTAATGGTGAAGGTATTGCGATGGCTAATCGTGCTGGTGCCAAAATAAGTAATTTAGAATTTATTCAATTTCATCCAACAGTATTTCAATTAGATGGTCGTGTTATTAGTTTAATTACGGAAGCAGTACGTGGCGAAGGTGGTGTATTAAATAATATAAATAATGAGCGCTTTATGTTTAAATATACAAATCAAGGAGAGTTAGCTCCTAGAGATATTGTATCTCGTTCAATTTACTCTGAGATGAAAGAAACCAACTCATCAAATGTTTGGTTAGATATTACTCATAAGGGACAATATTTTGTCCAAGAACATTTTCCTAATCTAACTGAATTAACCGCAAAATATGGATTTGATTTATCTAAAACATCTGTACCAGTATCACCAGCTGCTCATTATACTTGTGGGGGTATAGAAACTAATATTGCTGGTAGAACAAATATTGATGGCTTATATGCTATTGGTGAGGTTGCAAACTCTGGATTACATGGTGCAAATCGCTTGGCAAGTAATTCATTACTTGAGTGTATTGTTATGGGACGTGAGTGTGCCAATGATATTGCTAATTCAATACTTACTATAGAAAAATATCATTTGGATGAGCTTATGTATATTCAAAATCAATATAGTGTTTCTTTAAATAATTTTACAGAGCAAATTCAAGAAATATTATGGCATTATGCTGGAATCGTAAGAACTTCAGCAGGCATTATTAAAGGTATAGAAAATATTAATCAGTTGAGTGATTATCCAAAAGATTTGATGAGCTATGCAGATTATTTACGATGCAAAAATATACGTGATGCAGCTATGTTAATTTTAGACTCCGCAAATAAACGATTAGAATCAAAAGGATGCCATTTCATTCAACATTAAATATTGTTGTGATAAATTTAAACATGTGAAATATGGTATTATTAGTACTTTATTGCTGCTCAAATTATATGATTAAACTTATGTTTATTAGTTTATTCTATGGTTTTATTTACATTGCGGTAATATATTATGCCTTAGACTCAACCAATAATGAAAAACCTTAACAAAAATATGCAAATACTTGATTTATACAAAAAAACTTCCAAAAATGTGGCAGGATTTAAAGAGCGCCAAGCACAAAGTACAATGGTTAGTGTTATCGATGATTGTTTTTCTAATATAAAAGAAGAACAAGAAAATAAAGATGGCAGTCATATATGTATAATAGAAGCTCCTACGGGTACAGGTAAGAGTTTTGCGTATATTTTAACTGGTGTTCAAAATGCCAAGTCTATCGGCAAAAAATTTCTTATTTGCACAGCTACCAAAACGTTACAAGCTCAATTATATAATTCTGACTTACCTAAATATATTAAGGCAAGTGGTGATAAGTTAATCTATGGTTTAGCTAAAGGTCGTTCTAATTATTTATGCCCATATAAATTAGAAACTGCTATTTCTAGCCCTAAAGATATTTTGAGTGATGTAGATGCAAGCCGTAATAAAATTATAAAAATAGCTGATGCTTATGCTAAAAAAAAGTGGGATGGAGACTTAGATAGTGCTCCTATTGGAATTGATAATAATTTACGTAAAGATATAGTAGCTGATAAACATGAATGCTTAGGTTACCAATGTCCATTTAATCAAAAAGACGATTGTAATTGTCCATTTTATAATAATCGTGAGTATTTAAAATCATGTGATGTTATTATTACAAATCATAGTTTACTTTTGGCTGATTTAGACAATGGTGGAGGTGTAGTACTACCATGGAAACCTAATGATTATTTTTTATGTGTAGATGAGGCACATAATTTTCAGGGTTATGCAATAAATGGTTTTATGGGGCAATTTGAGTTAAAACACTCTATTGGTATTGTTAATAATACAGCAAAATTAGTAGCAAGTCCACAAACTAATAGTTAT
>JAQUVM010000118.1 GCA_028693355.1 Burkholderiales bacterium | reverse complement strand
TGGTGATATTTATGTTGTCGCTCAACTTGGTGATGTTGTTTCTAATGAAGTTAAAATTATTGGAACTCTTCCTGCCTTAACTGCTTTAAAGATTACTGCTGATAAAGCAAGTGCTGTTTTACATGAAGAAGTAACCTTTACTCCAACTGCTACTCCTGAACTTGCTGATATTAGTGGAATTGTATATTCTATCGAAGAAGGAAGTACTGGAACCGGAACAATTGAAGGTAATGTTTTAACTATAACTGGAGTTGGAACGATTAATGTTATTGGAACTGTTGGAACAATCGTTTCAGAAGCCGTTTCAATTACTGCTGTTCTTCCTAGTGTTACAACAATAACAATTGCTGCTACCAAAACTGAAATCGAAGATACCGAAACTGTAACTTTTAGTGAGACTTTCACTCCTAATGATGGCGATACAACTGGTTTTGAATATGTTATTGATACTGCAAATAGCACTGGAACCGGAACAATTACTGATAAAGTTTTGACAGTCACTAAAGCTGGAACAATTCAAGTTTATGGACATATTGGTGACCTTAAATCAAATGTCATTACAATTACAGCAACTCACATTGAAAAATGTACAACTTCTGTTTCAACTGATGTCGTAAATGGAACAGTTACAATTTCTCCAGACGCTGGAAGTGATATTCCAACTGGTGAAGTTACCATAAATGCCACACCTGATCAAAGTTACTTATTAACTAAAGTTTGGGTTAAAATTGATGGTGGAGAAGAAACAGAAATTACTTCTACTGGCACAAACTACACATATACTACAGAAGACAGGCATTCCTATGTATTTGGTGCAACATTTACCGAAATAGAAATAAGTACAATTGCTTCCGTTAAAGCCGTTACGGACAATACTATGGTAAGAATTAAAGGTAAATGTACATATGTAAAAGATGCTGTTTCAGCATATATTCAATCCGGAAATGATGGTGTATTAGTTTATTATTCAGCACACGGAATGGAAGAAGGTAAAACCTATGATGTGTACGGAAGTAAAGATACATATAATAATACAATAGAGATTATTAAAGTAACCGGTTCTTATATTAATGAAATCACAGAAACTATTGAAGTAGCTGAAACTGTCATTAATGATAATGCCACTGCTACTGAGAATTTTGTTTTACCTAATGTTGGTAACAAAGTTAAAGTAAGTGCAAAGGTCACTGGATTAGATAATGCAACGGAAACTAATTTAGGAAATACTACATTAGATGTTGATGGTGTATCAATTAAATTATATAGAGCTAAAGGCATTTCTAAAGATGCTTTAAATAGTTTATCTGTTGGAGATTGTGTTGATATTGACACTGTTATCGGAAATAACAAAACAACTGTTCAATTATTATTATTGCCAACATCTACAATTACAAAAACAAATATTGCACCTACTGCAATTACTTGTGTTAGCGATAAAGAAACTCTTGCTCTTGGAGCAACTGCTGATTTAAATGAAACTGCTACATTAAGCACAACATCAACTGGTGCATGGAATAGTACTTTAAATAAAGATGCTGTTACTTATGAAATTACTGATGCCGGAACTACCGGAGCAACAATTACTGGCTCAACATTAAGTGCCATATCTACCGGAACTATTAAGGTCGTTTCTAAATACGGAGACTTAACAAGTGCTGAGATCTCAATTACTGTTACTGATCCTTTATTAAGTACTTTAGTAATAAGTGGAGCTAGTGATGCTACTTCAGTTAATAAAGGTAAAACTCTTCAATTAAGTGTTAAAGACGGAAGAGGAAATGCAGTTGATGGAATTACATGGGCAGTTAGTGAAGATAGTTCAACAATTGCTTCTATTGATAATACCGGTTTAGTTACTGGTTTACTTACTGGAAGCGCAACAATTACTGCAACTAAAGAAGGATATACATCTGCTGAATTTACATTAAGTGTTACTGATGCTTCTTTACTTGATATGGTTTCTGATCCAACAAGTGTCGCTCTTACAGTTGGTGATGCTGATAAAGAATTAGCTATTAGTAGAGATGGGGCTGCTGTTACTGGTTATACCTTAACATCTACTGATGAAGCAGTTTGTACTATTGTTGATAATAAGATTCATGCTATTGCAGCTGGTGAAACTGACGTAACAGTTAGTAAAGATGGTTATAATTCAATAATTGTTCATGTTGTAATTAGTGATGCTGCTGCTATCGTAGAAAAAAGCGTTATATTTAGTAACACTTCAGAAATTATGGGTGCAAGTATAATTACTGCAACAAACGGTGTAGTTGATGCTGAAACAGATGGAGTAAAATTAAAGTTCGGTGGTGTTAAAACCGGATCTTCTTCTACATCTAGATATTCGTATATTATGTTTAATTCAAATGTGGGTTTTGTCTATAATACCGAGTCTTTAGGCACTATTAAGAATATTGTTGTTACATTTACCGGAAGTACGTCAACATCAGGTAAGATTGGATGTGAATTTGGTGCAGAGGTGATAGCCACAAAGAAGAGTTCGCCAGTTTCTGCCGTTGTTCAAGGTGGAAATATAACTTTTACCCCAGATGCTAATTCTTGTTATTTCCAAATTTATACAACAAGTAAAAATGTTCAAATTGAAACAATTGTTATTAATTATAGTAAATAACTGAGGATTATCTTCGAAATACATTGATCAAAAATAGGGCGAGAATAATCTTGCCCTTTTTCTTGTATAAGAAATCACGGAAACAACGTGGAGTGATTTTGAGTCAAAACCCCCTTATAGTCAGGGGCTCAAAAAACTTAAAGTTTTGCAAAAACAAAAACTCCTTTACAATAAATATGCGGACCAACGCAATTTAAGAAAGGAGTCATATGTCAATTGACAATTTAAGTTTAGCACACACATGTTGGAATTGTAAGTATCACATAGTGTTTGCACCAAAATATCGAAGAAAAGTATTTTTTGGAAATAAAAGAATGTATAGAAATTGTAATTGACATCACAGAGATAGGGGAACACGTTATATTGAACTTTCAAACTATTCCGAATGAAGGCGCTCATTATCTTAGCAATCATTCCTTGAGAGTTTAAAAGAAAGAGGTATTAGAGATTCTAAGATATTTATTACTGATGGTTTACAAGGAATGCCAGAAGCAATAAAAATCTTTTCCATCGGTTTTACAACAAAGGTGTTTAGTTCATATTCGACAAAATATATCTAGATCAGTTCTAGTTAGGGATCGGAAAGATATTGCTCAAGATTTTAAGTAAGTATATGGAAAAAATGATATTGAAACGACCGAACAAGAGTTTTTAAAATTTGTTTCAAAATGGCTAAATCCGTACCCTAGATTAATTAGTATCTTATATCTATAAAAGAAAATTTATCTACTTATGCTAAATTTTCAAAATATATGCGGAAATCGATATATACATAAAATGCGATAGAGTCAAATGGGAGACTTAAAAGATAGATAAGAAGACGTATAATAATTAATTCTGAAATCAACGGAGTTAATGTTATTTCACAAATCATTAAATATTATAAACAAAATTTACGTTCAGTAATGTTTATAATTTACCTTTTAGAGGAAGAAAAACAAAAATTAGGATTTAAATAAAAGTATAAAGAAGATGTGGACATGTTTTCTATACACATAATTTCTTGCAACTCTCGTTTTTGAACGTAATTACTAAATATATATAATATTTTCAGTGTTTATATTATAATTATACGCATGACAAATGAAAATTTTATTGAATTAATTGATGTTACGAAAAAGTATAAGGAATTTACTCTTTCGAATGTTTCTTTTGTAATTCCTGCTGGTAGTATCGTTGGTTTTATAGGCGAAAACGGAGCTGGTAAATCAACAACTATGAAAAGTATTGTCGATCTTATTAAATTTGATAGCGGTACTATCAATATTTTTGGTAAACCACTTAAAGAGTTAACTCCTTCTGAAAGAGAAGATATTGGAGTTGTTTTAGATGAAATATGTTTACCCGAAAAACTTCCTATTAAATTATTACAAAAAGTATTTGCTAATATATTTAAGAATTGGTCTAATGAAATATTTAGTTCGTATTTAAAGAAGTTTGGTATTTCAGAAGATAAGAAAATTTCCGATTTAAGTAAAGGCATGAAAGCTAAATTGAATTTATCGATTGCTTTTTCACATAAATCAAAACTGTTAATTTTAGATGAACCAATGAACGGACTTGATCCTGTTGCTCGAGATGATGTTATGGAGATTTTAACTGAATTTGTTAAAGATAAAGAACATA
>JAQUVM010000117.1 GCA_028693355.1 Burkholderiales bacterium | reverse complement strand
TCTTTGCAATCAAATTATTCTTATCAATAATTTGAATAACATTCGTATTATCAGATGTAATCACTGCATCGTTAGTTTTATCAATAGACATACCATGTTCATTAATAATTTTCACACTAATCGGATACTCACTACCTTTTGGAAAATCTTCTGGAAAATTAACATCAACATTACCAATAGTAACGTTTTTCTCAGCTAAAATCTCTTTACCATTAGCATTGTATTTAGTCGATAATTTTACAGTTCCAGTTTTCAATGGAATAATTGTGCCATTTTCAACTTTTATAATACTTGGATCACTGCTTACTAATGCAAGGTTATCGGTAGCATCAATAAAACTTGAACCAGATTTGGCATAAATAGTATATTTTCTCGGGCTGGAATTAGGTAATAAATTTGAACCATCGAGCTCTAATCTCAACTCAGAAATATTACCAGTGCTAATACTAACATTTTTAGATGTTGCCTTATTTTTATACGACACAGTAATATTAATATTTTGCGATTTAGTTACATTTTCAGATAATTCTAATAAACATCCATTTACAAATGATGCAACTTTATTATCCGAAGAAGAACACTTTAATTCATCTTTATCAATTGGGGTTTCACTACTATCACTAAATATTGCATTAGCACCGACTTCTACATCACTGTTAAGCAATGGATCTAAAATTATATCCTGCTTAGGAGTTATCACAATATCTTTAAGTACAGCATCATTAATATTTATTCTATATTCAGCAGACAACTGTTTATAATGTGCTGTAATAAGAACAGAACCTTTAGCGTGTAATTTAATACTACCATTATCAACACTAGCAATATGTGGATCACTTGACTTCCATGTCAAGATAGTTGGATCCAAATCATTAGTTGTTTTATCATCTGTAAATAATGCCTGTGCTTTTATTTTTATAATTTCACCAACATTAAATGCTGTTGCATCAGTATAAAGAGAAAAATCCTTTATAGTTGCATTAGTAACTGAAATATCACGACGTATATTATCTCCGCCATTATAACTATATATAATAAAAGTATTGCCATTAGCTTTGGCAGTTATACCTTTATTTTTATCTATTGTCAGGATATTAGTATTATTAACAGTAAATTTAACAGATTTGGTAACATCGTATCTGGCATTATTTTTACACGTTAGTATTACATGAGTTTGACGAATAACACCATTAGCAATCTCTTTGGGAATATCATCTTCTAATGAAGCGATCCCGCCTTTTAATAAACACTTACTTGTAACAATTCCATTTAACACATCCAATTTAAGATCACTATTCGTATTACTTCCGCTATTACTATTACAAGATGCTAAACCTAGAGATAACACGCTAAACCAAAATAACCTATTCTTCATATCTACCCTATAAAAATCTTAAACAAAATATATAAATATACATAAAAATCATAACTTATGACAATCAGATGTAAATGTTCGTTATTTGATACTTAATAAGCCAATTTCCATAATAAAATTACTAATATCATTCACTTTATGGATAATCACCCGCTAATTTGCATCCAAGATTTTACATATATATCACTAAGACATAACGTAAATTTTCGAATACAAGAGAAAAATTTTGGAATAGAAGAAATACAACTGTGATGAATATAAAACCATATATATTTTATAATGCATATAATCGTTACAAAACAATATAATACATCAAACAACATCTAGATAAATAGTAAATATGTATGTCAAAAAATTTGCTACAGTTAATGTAAAATAATATCATATTATATAAATATAGTCATGCTATATTATAAAAATTAAGAATCTAACATAGTTTTGATAGGGTTTTATAATAAAAAAAACGCTGCTTTTAGAATAAGGCAGCGTTTAATTTATCAAATTTTTATTATCTTGTACGAGGACAAACTTCACTAGAAGCAAAGAAGTACGCAATTTCAATTGCAGCATTTTCAACGCTATCTGAACCATGAACTGCATTTTCATCAATAGAATCAGCAAAGTCACCACGAATCGTACCTTTTGCGGCATCTTTCGGATTAGTAGCGCCCATTAAATCACGGTTTGCTAACACAGCATTTTCACCTTCAAGTACCTGAATCATAACTGGACCAGAAGTCATAAAAGATACTAAATCCTTGAAAAAAGGACGCTCTTTATGTACAGCATAAAAACCTTCAGCTTCTTTAACTGATAAATGTTTCATTTTAGCAGCAATAATTTTTAAACCATTAGATTCAAAACGATCATAAATTTTACCGATTAAATTTTTAGCAACTGCATCTGGTTTAATAATCGAAATAGTTCTTTCTAGAGCCATTAAATATATCCTTTATATAGTATTTTTAAAGATAAGATTATACAGCATTTCTAAAACTCACTCAAAATATTTAATCTTGTGTACTAATATCATTATCGAGTAAAACTCTTACTTTTATTTTATCTACACGGTATCCAATATCTTTGTCAATTTCAATTACTTCAAACTCATAACTAGCGTAGTCAAATTTATCACCAACTTTTGGTAATCTACCATGTATACGACCAATAAAAGCCATCATAAAGCCAGCAACAGTTTGGTATGAGCCATTATCTGTATCAGGCAATTCATCAATATCTAACTCTAACATCAGATCATTTACCGTAACTTGTCCATCTACTGACCAAGAGTCATTGCTAATTTTATCTATATGAAATTCTAAACTTTGAAAGCTTTGCATATCACCCATTACAGCCGCAACCAAGTCACCCATAGAAATTATACCATCCACATGGCCAAACTCATTGTATACTAAGGCTAAGTGTGATTTATACGTTCTAAAAGCTTCTAAAGTCTCAACAATGGTTAACGACCCTGGTATCTTATGAATAGGATTTATTCTTTCATTCCAATTAGTACGAATTGAAATACCAGTTCCTTTCACCTGTTTTACTAAATCTTTTATCACACTAATAGCTGGCACATAACCTAAAACATGATCTAAGCCACCTTTACAGATTAATAAATTTTGCGATGGATTAGAAATAATTTTTTGCATATTTTCATCGGCTGGAGCATTAACATCTACATATATAATATCAGCACGAGTAGTCATTAACGCGCCAACCTTACTTTCATCTAGTCGCCATACATTATCAAATAAATCTTTTTCTGCTTGACCAAAAATTCCAGACTGAGCGCCTGCTTCAATCAACGTTTCAAAATCTTCTTCAGATACTTCCTCATTACGCTTAGTAGATAATCCAAAGAACTTCAAAATCGCATCTGATAAAAAAGCAAAACTTTTTATAAGTGGATTTAAAATTCTTATAGTATTATTTATAAATGGAGCCAATGTAGTTGATACCGCTTCAGGATATAAAATAGCTATTCTCTTTGGAAGGATATCTCCAATTAATAGCAATAAAAAAGTTACTACAAAAAAAACAATAGCTGAAGCTGCAAAATGTTCACTACCAGCAAAATAACCTAGCTGCTGAAACTGATCTGCAACTTTACCTGATAAAGATGCTTCAACAAATGCACCTTCTATCATAGTAATAACAGTTAAACCAATTTGCGTAGTTGCAATAACCGGAGTTGGATCATCAACCAACTTTAATATACTCTCAGCTTTTTTATTACCACTATCTGCCAAACCCTGTATACGAACTTTTTTTGCTGCAATCACCGCCATATCAGAAATAGTAAAAAAACCATTAGCAATAATTAACAACAAAACTATGATAATATCTGATATCATAGACACACCTCCATTTATTTTAATTATTTATTAAGATCATCTGCATTAAACCCATTAACAATAGATCAGGCACAATATCATTAAAAACAGAATCTGCATTTAATAAGTTTGCAAAACCACCAGTACCTATTACAATTAAATCATCTTCTGGAATATTATATTCCGCTACAACTTGTGAAATTAGCTCCTTTGCTGCTCCTATCTGACTATAATATAAACCAGATTGAATAGCTGTTTTAGTATCTTTTGAAATTGCTTTTTTGGGAGTTGAAATATTAACAGTAAATAATTTTGCCGTATTAGTTTGTAGACTCTCCATCATTAATCTAATACCAGGTAAAACTGCTCCACCCACAAACTCAGCATCAGGTGTAATATAAACCATGGTAGTAGCTGTACCAAAATCAAAAATTAGTAAATGTTTATTTGGATACTTATGAATACCACCAATAGCACTAGCTATTAAATCTGCGCCGATATCACTAGCATTATTTGAAGATATTTTTATACCTGTTTTAACTCCTGGCTGTAAAAACAGAGGTTGAATTTTGAAATACTTAACAAATGCAGATGTAACACT
>JAQUVM010000116.1 GCA_028693355.1 Burkholderiales bacterium | reverse complement strand
TAATATGACTACTAAAATTTGTGTCCCTGCATTATTGCCTTCTGATAAAGATGTTATTAAAGTGAAAGTTCCTGCTTCTACAACTATGTACCAAGGACAGGTTATTGTAGCAGAATCTCTTGAAAGCACAAGTGAATCTATTTATACTGGTGCTATTGTTACTGAGCCTACTACTGATATACCTGCAATTATTATTAATCAAGGTGTATATGAAGATGCTAATGGTGCTAGAGTAAATGGTTATGTAAATCCTGGTGATTTTTCATATTTGGCTGCTGATGTAATTACTGCTGTTAGACCTGCAAAAGATTTGCTTTTTAAAATGACAGATGATTGTTTTAGTGGTACTGCTATAAAAGATCAGTTTTTGATTTTACAAGATAATTCTCATGAACTAGTTGTATCTTCTACTGTAACTAGCAATGCTTTTTCATTAAAAATTGAGCAGTTAATTACTATCCCTGTAGGTAATACTTTTGTTTCTGGTGTTTTAGTTAGAGTAATTAACGGAAGATAATATAAATAAGAAAGGATTTGGTGATTTTATAATGAGTGAAATATTAAGTTTTTCTAGGGATATGTATACTGCTCAGGAAGAGAGTAAAAATATTTTAGAAAATGCCGTAAAACTTACAAAAATGGCTATTCAAAAATATCATGGCAAAGATGCCGTAAGTAATATTGGACTTTATTCCAGTTCTGTAAACAATGTAGAATATGATGAATTAAATGAAACAGTTAAAAAAGCCATAATTAAGTATGCTTCTAGTGTTGCAAATGTTGGAGATTTGTTTGATATTAATACTCCCGCTGGTTTTAAATCTGCTATAGGTCAGTTTTCTAATTTTAGAGAAGCTTTATTTGCTATTGAAACTAAAATAATTGATACTGTTAATTCCAAGTCTGAAGTTGAACAGGCTTTACTTATGGCAGAACTGCGTAATCTGGCAGACGGGGATTCGGCTACATTTGATATTGATAGCAAGAGTTTGTTTACAGTTGAAGATACTGGTTATAGTAATAATTCTACTAGACTCCAGTATCAGTTTATGAAACCTGAATTTCTTACTCCTCGTCCGAAAGATGCCGCTATAGCAGTTGACCTTTATCAGTTTAATACTATTGGATTTGATTTTGGTAAACAAATGGCTAAATTAGCAATTTCTTTTAGAGTTGCTATGTATGATAGTATTATTGCTGCAATTTTTGATACTACACCTTTACTTAACACTCCTTTTTATAAAGCACTTTTTGCTAAAACTACTTGGCAAGAGTTGGCTAATAGAATAGCTGGTGCAAATGGGTCTGCGGTAATGGCTTATGGAACCAATATTGCTCTTGGTAAAGCTTCCGATACAGTTGGAGATAAATGGGCATATGGTGTTAGTGAAGAATTTGTTAAAAATGGTTTTGTAAGAGATTTGTATGGTGTTCCTGCTATGGAATTGCGTCAAGCTGTAAGTTCCAATGATGCTAATTATACATTTAAAGTACCTGATACTAAGATTTTATTGCTCACTCCTTCCACAGACAAACCTGTAAAAACTGTGATGGAAGGTCAGACTTTTGTAATTGCAGACGATGGTAGAACAAATGCAATTAATTTAAAAACTTATAAATATCGTCAAGCATGGGAAGTTAAAATTGCAACTCAGTCTGCCTATGGAATTCAAATGGTATAAAGTATTATTATAATTATTTAAGGAGTGACTTTTTATAAGTTGCTCCTTTTTAATTAATTTTAGAATTTATTTTAGAAAGGAAATTTTTAGATGAGTGAAAATTTAAGTTTATTGAAAAAAGATGATCTAATAAAAATTATTGAAAATAGTGATTCTGAAAAACTTCTTAAAACAATTGAAGAAAAAGATAATCAATTAAATGAATTAAATAATAAATTTAATTCGTTAGAAAAAATGATTTTAGAGATGCAAATTCAGAATCAAAATAATTCTAATACTCAAGTAATAAAACCTGAACAATTAACTATAAAAAATAGTGAAAATGATATAGTTAAAATTGGTTCTTGTCTTATAGGTAGGCATTTTTTGTGCGACAATACTGGTGCAGAAATAATTGAATTAGAAGACGTAGGAGATGTTGCTTCTGTAAGTAGAAGAATTTTGGATAGTTTGATGACTTCAAGAAATAAATCTTTGTTTAAAGATGGTTTAATATATTTTTTGAATGATGATTCTTTATATGAAAGATATTCAATTAAAAAAAATATTATATTAGATGAATCTACTATAGATAGTATTTATGCAATGCCAATTAATGATATGGTAAAAGAGTTAAATAAATTAACTGGTGAAGGTAAAAATGAAAAAATTAAATATTCATTATATTGGGCTTTTGTAAAGAATATTGCTAGTGGTAAAGATGGATATAATGATAAAGGCAAAGAAATGATGCTTGCTAATTATTTTAAGGCAGATATAAATAATTCTATTGGACAACTGAGTTATTGTAAAGAAATTGGATATTTTTAAATGATTTCTAGTAAAGGAGGAATTGATATTGGGCAACTATGATAGTAATTTTAAATTTAATAAAATTTCTGATTCTGATCAAACAGTTTTAGATGGAGTTGCGGCTGGTACAGTTACGGCATCTAAAGCAGTTGTTGTTGGAACAAATAAAAATGTTGATGTTTTAGCAATTGCAGATTTGAAATTAGGGTCTGGTGCTGGAACCTCTGTGACATCTAGCGCAGCAGAACTTAATGCCGTTGATGGTATTGGAACTACTGCGATAAAGGTATTGAAACATACTGTAACTGCTGGCGAAGCAACTGCTGGTACTGTTAGTATTCCCGCAGTTTTAACTGTTGCAGGATTTGTTTGTACTATTCTTAGAGCAGGTAAAGATGTTACTAATAAGGCGGCTATAGCAGGATCAACTACTAATCTTGTTGTAGCTACTAATAGTACAGATTATGTTTTGACTGAAAATGATGTAATTCAAGCTATTGTTTGGGCTTAATAATTAATTAATATAAATTTAAGGAGGAATATATAAAATGGCAACTAATCTTATTGCTCGTTCTTTAACAGCTAATATTGCTGAACAACATGTACATTTAAATATGGGTTTTGTTTATTTGATAGTTAATGATAGTGCAAATGTTGTTACTTTGTCTTTTGACGTTGCATCTGCAACTGCAACAGAACTTATGGTTCTAAAAGCTGGTGAATCAAGAACTAATTTAGATTTAGCGGTAGAAACTTTATATTATAAAGCTGATGTTGATACTTCTGCAATTAGGATTGAAGGTTTGGCTAAAAAGAATGTAAATTATTAAAATAAATAAGTTAGAGAGTTATTATTGAGATAATTCTCTAACTTTAAATTTAAATTGGGAGGTGGTGATAATAGGTGGGAACTTCGTTTGAAGAAATATATGCTTTAAACAATATTATACATACAGATAGTAGATTAACAAGTAAACCTACTAACCTTGTTTATCAATTGTTTTATCAATATCTTTGTTTTGCTATTAGTATGTTTGAGAGTGATTGCTATCACGATTTAAGTGCTTTAACTCCCTTTTCTCAATCTGAAAATATTTATACAGGAAGTGGGACTAGTGGAGATTTTATTTTAACTGATGAAATATCGTCTGGTGCAAATGTTTATATATCTGTAGATGATGTTAGTGAAGGATATTCTTATACTTATACTTCAAGTACGAAAACAGTAACTATTACACCTACTCCTATTTTGGGAAGTGAAGTTTATATTGTTCCATATATTATTGGTTCATTTACTGATACATTAACTTTTCAAGAAATTGATATTTTAGCTTCTGGTATGTTGATTCCTTATCAACAAGAACACGTAAATACACATAGTTTATTACAACAATCAATATCTACTGGTGATTATAAAAAAACTTCACAGGCAGAACATATAAAACAATTACGAGATTTACTTGATGATCAACTAGCAATTACTGAATCGAAAATAAATAAATATTCTTTTAAGAAAAATCCAGATAGTATGCTTGGTCTTGGTGGTGGTTTAACTTGATAAAAACAACAAATTTTATTACTGCGAAAAATATTTTGTTTGGAGATAGTTTGGGTAGAACGGGTACCCTAACCCAAATCCAAACCGACATATTAACTGATTTTGAAGACTCCCCTTCTTATAAAACAGTTATAATAAACAACTCTACCACACCACAAGATGTTCAGATAGTAACAGCAACTAATCAATCAACAAAAGAAAATTTCAAAAAAATACTATCTAAACCTAATGAAACTTTTGAAGTTGGAGATATTGTTGTTTGGGGTAGTTTAACATTTTTAATAACTGATATTGATGAAGATACACAAGTGCAAACTGTTGGAAAAATTCAACTCTGCAACAACACCCTAAAATTCTACTCCCCCACTTCCCTTACAGACTCTACTCCAATTCTCAATCAAATCCCCTGTATAATTGGCAAAGCATCTA
>JAQUVM010000115.1 GCA_028693355.1 Burkholderiales bacterium | reverse complement strand
TTTTTATTTAAAAACATGTATAAACATTATAAAGTAATGCAATTAAGTTATAAGGCTGAGAAGGTAGTTCGGTCTTTATTTGAAGCATTCATGAGCAATGACTTATTATTGCAGACCAATTTAGACAAAGAATAGAGCGTGATGGACATGCGCGAGTTGTTGCTGATTATATTTCTGGTATGACAGATAGGTATGCTTTCCGTCAGTATAATAAATTGTTCTCTGTGGAAAACATCTAAAGAGGGGTGAAGATATGGTAACTGTAAAAAGCAGTTTTCATGATGTAGCAAGTTGGTTAGATTTACAAAGCCAAGCATTTTCAGCTACAGAGGTTGCTACTTTTGAAAAAGCAATCAAAATTGCAGAAGTATATTATCAAGGTAAGAAATTTGAGCCTACAGATGTTAGTTTATTAAATAATGCTTTGACTTGTGCTGCAATGGTTGCGGAGCTACATTTGTATGCTGATGCAGTAGTTGCAACTTTATTGTGTGATATACCTAAACATTGTAATAATTGGGTAGATGAATTATCAGGATTTGATAAAACAGTTATTGAATTGGTTGATGGTATAAACCGAGTGCATCAGATTCGTAAAATTGGCGAATTTGACTTAGGTGTTAATGAAGAAGAGAAAAAAGACCAAGTTGAAGTAATTCGTAAAATGCTTTTAGCAATGGTCAGTGATATAAGAGCTGTTTTGATTGTATTAGTCAGACGTGGTGAGCTTATGTTACATCTTAATAAAGATGGCGATTTAGAGTTAAATCACAAGATAGCCCTTGAAACTATGGAGATATTTGCACCACTTGCTAATCGTTTGGGAATGTGGCAAATTAAATGGGAGTTGGAAGATTTATCTTTTAAATATCTACATCATGACGAATATAAACGAATTGCTAAATTATTAGACGAAAAACGCCAAGAGCGTTTGGATTATATCGAACATCTAAAAGAGTATTTATCTGGTCAAATGGAAGAAAGTGGTATTACGCATTATCAAGTATCTGGTCGTGCAAAACACATCTACTCTATTTGGAAAAAGATGAAAAAGAAGAACTATGATTTTAGTGGCCTATATGATATAAGAGCTGTGAGAATTTTGGTTCCAGAAATCCGTGATTGTTATACAGTTTTGGGAATCGTTCATACCAAATACTCGCCAGTGCCAGGTGAGTTCGATGATTATATTTCTAATCCAAAGCCAAATAATTACCAGAGCTTACATACTTGTGTACTTGGGCCTAATAATAAAACAGTAGAAGTTCAAATTCGTACGTTTGCTATGCATGATCATGCTGAATATGGTGTAGCTGCACACTGGCGTTATAAAGAGGGTGGTGAAAATAATCCTAAATTTGAAGAAAAAATTGCGTGGATTCGTCAAATTTTGGATTGGCGAGATGAGCTTACTGAGCATAAAGATCTGACTGATATTTTTAAGAATGAAATTTTTAGTGACTCAATTTATGTTATGACGCCAACAGGCAAGGTTATCACTTTACCAAGTGGCGCCACGCCAATTGATTTTGCGTATGCTGTGCATAGCTCTGTTGGAGATAGATGTCGTGGGGCAAAGGTTGATGGGCATATTGTGCCACTTTCTACAGCTTTGCAAAATGGACAGAGAATCGAAGTTATAACAATCAAAGAGGGTGGACCTAGTATTAACTGGTTGCACGAAGGATGGGTAAAAAGTAGTAAAGCAATTGGTCACATACGTCGTTATATTCGTAATCAACATAATGAAGATTTTTTTGAGTCTGGGCGAGAGGTTTTTGAACGGGAGCTATCTAAAGTTCCAGCGAGTATTCGTCCAAAGCCAGAAGATATTGTTCAAAAATTAAATCATACAAATGAACGTGATTTACAAATTTCTATTGGTAAGGGAGATTTACTTCCAATTGATTTGCGTGCAGCGATGGACGCTTTAATTCAAGAGGCTACTCCACAACCTAGAGAAGAACTAACCGCTGCTGAGTTTGAGAAAAAATTACAAGAAAAGCAAGAGAAAGCACAAAATAATAAGAATAAGGTTAAACCAGATAGTATTTTGGTTGATGGTGTTAGTGGAATTGTTACTCACATGGCTAAGTGTTGTAAGCCGATACCAGGGGACAATATCGTTGGTTTTATTACACAGGGTAATGGAGTAGCTGTGCATCGCATTGGCTGTAATGAATTTAATAATCAGGCTAAAAATCATCCGCATAAAATGGTAAAAGTTGAATGGGGTGCCGCAGCAAAAACATCCACTTTTAATGCTGATGTTGAAATTGTGGCAAATGATAGACATGGTTTATTACGTGATCTTACAGATCTATTTGCTATGGAGAAGTTAAATATATTTGGACTACGTACTGTTTGTCGTAATAATAAAGCAATTATGACTTTTACTGTTAATGTTTCGGGTAATGAATTTAATTTTAATAATTTATTTAGTAAGTTATTTAATATTGAAGGTGTAACAGACGTCGATCGGAAGTAAGTTATTACTAAGGCTATATTACCTATTAACGCAATATAGTCTTAGTTTCCCAATCAATTATAGTTGATGGTTTTTTTTGAAACATTGTATTGCCATTGATAACTAAAACTTTGTTACCAAAATGTCTTATGCATTCTTTATAATATTTAATTGATTGTTTACCAGACTTGTTTGCAGATGTGGATACCAATGCAGATTTTATGTGGTTACTAATTTGTTGTACTTGCTTATGATTAGTTACACGAATAGCAATTTTATTATGTATACCTGTGAGATTGCTTGGTAAATGATGATTTACTGGTAAAATGATGCTATAGAAGCCAGGCCAATATTGTTTTAACTTGCTGGTGTCTTTATCAGATAATGTCTTAGTTAGTGGTGTTATTTGTTTTAGATTTCCTGCGATAACAATAAGACCTTTTGTTTTAGAGCGTCCTTTTATGCGAATTACTTTATTGATTGCTTTATGGTTTTTGGGATCACACCCAAGTCCATAACAAGATTCGGTAGGGTAAGCAATTACCCCACCTTTTTTCAGATGCTGTTTTATTTTAATTAAGTGATTATACCGAGTAAAAAGCATTATTTTTTACGTGGGCAAATTAAAATATATATAGAGGCTATTGCAGTTAAGATAAAGCCGTACATGCTAACTTTAGGCGCATTAATTCCAAATATCTGCCAATGCATCATTGCGCACTCGGCACTACCAGACAATATAGTATGTAAAAATCCAGTGAATGGCATATTTTTAAACATTACTGAGACTGGCATACCACACGACATTGGTAATTGGTCTAGTGGTAATCCTTGTAGCCATACATGATGATGAGCAATATAAATACCACCACACGAAATTAACAGCGTAAGAAGTGCAAAAATAATACGGCCTAACTTTTGGCAGTTTGTAATTGCAGCAATTAAAGATACTACTCCAATTGCCGCGTAAATAATTCTTTGAATTATACATAATGGACATGGTTCAATATTTTCATATGTTTGAACGTATATGGCATAAGCTATTCCGCTAAATGAAAATAGTGCAATTAGTATAAAAACTAGGCGAGATGTAAATATATTTGTTCTCAATGATAATACCCTTTACAATAATCAGTTCACAATACAGATTATAACATTTAAAGGCTCATAGTTGCTATGCGTAGCGTGTTTTATATTTCAGATCAAACTGGCATTACCACAGAAAAGCTTGGTACAGCATTATTAATAAAGTTTCCACATGTAGAGCTTCGTAAAGATAGTTTTCCATTTTCAAACACACCATCTAAGATTAGACAGATATTATTAAAGGTCCGTAATCGTTATATGATAGACGGGTATAAGCCATTAATTATTTCCAGCATGGTTGATCCTGAGCTACGTAAGCTTCTAAAAGTTGATTATGCTACACATTTGGATTTTTTTGAATCATTTATTGCGCCACTTGAGCTGGCACTTGATACAAAAGCCGTTATGTCTAGTGGTAAAATTCATAGTATTGGTGATCAAGATAAATATAATCATCGCATTGAGGCAATCCATTATTCTCTTGAAAATGATGATGGCGTTAGTGCCAAACATTATGAAGAAGCTGACTTGATTGTAGTGGGGGTTTCTCGTGTCGGTAAAACCCCAACAAGTATTTTTCTGGCGGTAAATTATGGGATAAAGGTCGCAAATTATCCTCTTGCTGAAGATGATCTAGAACATCCGTCATTACCAAAAATACTAGTTCCATTTCATCATAAATTATTTGGATTAAGTATTGAAGTTGAGAAACTACATACAATTCGTTCTAATCGCCTACCTGGTTCTCGTTATGCTAAGATAGAAACATGCAAGCATGAAATAGCCGCAGCAGAAAGAATTATGCATAATTCTGGAGTGCCATTTCTCAATACCAGCCATAAATCAATTGAAGAAATATCAGTTGCTATGATGCAAATTGTGAAACTTACCCGTCAGTTCTAATCGTATTTGCTACATATA
>JAQUVM010000035.1 GCA_028693355.1 Burkholderiales bacterium | reverse complement strand
AATGGTGGAGCGGATGAGATTCGAACTCATGACCAACGGATTAAAAGTCCGCTGCTCTACCGGCTGAGCTACCGCTCCATTAAATATTAGTGGCGTCCCTAAGGGGATTCGAACCCCTGTTACCGCCGTGAAAGGGCGATGTCCTAGGCCTCTAGACGATAGGGACACTATTTTTACTAAAACTGGTGCATCCGAAGAGATTCGAACTCCTGACCCCTTGGTTCGTAGCCAAGTACTCTATCCAGCTGAGCTACGGATGCATTTTAACGTTTACTAGTATTTATGGCGGAGAAAGAGGGATTCGAACCCTCGATGCGAGTTTTAGCTCACATGCTCCCTTAGCAGGGGAGTGCCTTCGACCTCTCGGCCATCTCTCCATTTTAACTAGTAAATGTGTTTCAGAGAGCGGTATTATATCTATAAAATAGTTTTATTGTCAAATATAAATGTATTAAAAAATGTGTGGTATTTTTACTAATTTAGTTAATTGATTGATGTGTTTTGTATTTATGTGTATTGGTGTATATAAATATTTAATTAAAACTTTAATTTGTTTTTATTATTGGGTTATAATCATAACCTCTTTTTGGGGGTTAGGTGTTACTATAATTTTTCAAGTCGAAAGTCTGGAGTGTGTTATAGTACGATTCGTAACTAGTATTTAAGTTGGGTAATTATGGATAATATTGAATTAATGACAGACGTTGATATTTTAAAAATGTCAGATGATGAATATATGAATGATGTGCAATTAGCCTTTTTTAAAATGAGGTTACAAAGTCTAGAAGATGAGATGGTTGCAAATGCGCAAAAAACGACACAGACATTTCAAGAACAGGATACAAATTATATTGCAGATCCATCTGATAGAGCAACTTTGGAAGAAGAGTATGCATTGGAATTAAGGACTCGTGATAGAGAAAGAAAACTATTACAAAAAATTCGTAGTGTTATTGAGTCTATTAATAATGGAGATTATGGTTATTGTGAAGATACTGGAGAACCTATTGGTTTAAAGCGTCTTTTAGCTAGACCTACAGCAACTTTGAGCTTAGAAGCTCAAGAGCGACGTGAAAAAATGCAGAAGCATTTTGCTGATGGTTAATTAAAAAATGAGATCTTATGATCTCATTTTTTATAGTTTCTTGATACCTAAATCAATTAGCTGAGCTTCATCAACATCGTTTGGAGCATTAGTTAGTAAACACTGTCCTTTAGTCGTTTTAGGGAATGCTATTACATCACGAATAGATTCTGCTTTACACATCATTGAGGCTATTCTGTCTAAACCAAAAGCAATTCCACCATGTGGAGGTGCACCAAATTGTAAATTATTTAATAAAAAGCCAAATTTATTATCTGCTTCTTCTTTACTAATTTTTAAAGCATCAAATACTTTCGATTGTATGTCAGATTGATATATACGAATAGATCCGCCACCTAGTTCCCATCCATTTAAAACCATATCATATGCTTTTGCCAAACACTCAGCTGGATTTGTAGTTAATTTATCAATATGCTCATCTTTAGGAGATGTGAATGGATGATGACATGCAACATATCTATCTGCGTCCTCATCGTATTCAAACATTGGAAAGTCTATTACCCATAGTGGCTTCCATTCACCATTTGCTAAGCCTTTTTCATGACCTAATTTTAAGCGTATTGCACCCATTGCTTCGTTTGCTATTTTTGCTTTATCAGCTGTAAATAGAATAATTTCACCATCTTTAGCATTTGTCTTATCAATAATCACTTGCAACTCTTCTGTTGACATAAACTTAACTATTGGTGACTGTAAGCCTTCTTCGTTTGGTTTGCTTGCATCATTTACTTTGATGTATGGTAAACCTTTTGCACCGTATATTCCTGCGAATTTAGTTAATTCATCAAGCTCTTTACGTGATAATGTTACTGACGATGGGAATTTAAGCGCAATAATACGTCCATCTGCTTTATTTGCAGCATCATTAAATACTTTAAATCCAGATGATTTTAATTCGTGGGTTAAATCTACAAATTTTAAATCTTCAAGGCGTAAATCTGGTTTGTCAGAGCCATAGTAGTACATTGCATCTGCATATGTCATTACTGGGAACTGAGGTAGCTCAACGTTCAATACATTTTTAAACGCTTGTTTAATTAAACGTTCTGCCATGTCACGAATTTCTAACTCTGTTAAAAATGATGTTTCAATATCGACTTGAGTAAATTCAGGTTGTCTATCCGCACGTAAATCTTCATCTCTAAAGCATCTAACTATTTGATAGTAGCGGTCAAACCCAGCTACCATTAATAATTGTTTAAATAGTTGCGGCGATTGAGGCAGTGCATAAAATTGACCTTTATGAACTCTTGATGGTACTAAGAAATCACGAGCACCTTCTGGAGTAGAACGAGTTAAGAAAGGTGTTTCAATGTCTAAGAATCCATCTTCATCTAAAAAATTACGAATTTCACGGCTAAGTTTTGTTCTTAACATTATGTTATTGCGCATTTTTTGACCGCGTAAATCTATAATGCGATGAGATAAACGATTCATTTCGCTTACACTTTCGTCATCGATGATTATTGGTGTTGGTATGGCAGTATTTAATATATTAACAGATGTGGCAACAATTTCAATATTTCCAGTTTTTATTTCTTTGTTTGGATTTGGACGACTACGAACCAACCCAGTTACTTCCACAACATATTCATGTTTTAATTGGCTAGCATTAGCAAATGAAGTACTTTCAGGTTCTGAAACTACCTGAACAATTCCTTCGCGATCTCGCAAATCCAAAAAGACCAAACCACCTAAGTCACGGCGGCGGTGTACCCATCCTTTTACTGTAACGGTTTGATTTAAATACTCTTCTGTTATTAACCCACAGTAATTACTGCGTTGCATGTGCTTATCCTTTTACTATTTTTTTACTTGTTTTATCTTTGATTTTTGCTTATATTTAGGCAGTTTTTTTATAGAAAATTGCTTTTAGCAACAAAGATGATATTTTATCATGTATTTTAGTGCAGTTAATATTGAATTAATTTTATATTATGTTATAATCATGATAAGGATTCTTAGACCAGTGATGTAATATTTAGTTTTATTAACGTGTTATTTTATTCGGTGTTAGGGATTGTGTTTAATTATTTTATTGTAATGGGTTTTTATGAAAACTAAATTATTTGTTGCTGGCCTTGACTGGGCTATTGATACAGATCAATTAAAATCAATTTTTGGTCAATTTGGGAATGTAGTTTATGCTAAAGTTGTAACAGACGAAAATGAACGCAGCCGTGGTTTTGGGTTTGTTGAAATGTCTTCTCAAGAAGAAGCTCAAGCTTGTGTTGATAACTTAAATGAATCTACTCAAGGTAAACGCCAAATCGTTGTAAAATGGAAAGAAGAAAAAGCTCGTTAATATACAGCTATCTTTACATTTTAAAAATCCCAGCATTAGCTGGGATTTTGTATTGTTAGTTATGATAAAATGGCATCTTTGTTTGCATCCGTAGCTCAGTTGGATAGAGTGTCAGTTTCCGAAACTGAAGGCCACAGGTTCGATCCCTGTCGGGTGCACCAATGTCTCATATTTACACTTCAATTTTTTACTGTTCTAAATGTAATATTCATAAATATTTCTTTTTGTGTATTTCTATTGCTCTTATTATAATAAAAGTATTCTGTGATTGACTTTACTCCATTATTGTTGATATAGCATTCTACTACACATTTTTAATAGCATGTAACTTAGCAATACGCTGAGTTAGAAAGCTTGCTGTAGGCTCATCATTTAAATCTTTTAATGTATATTGATTAAGGTATTTAAAAAACTCCAGTTGTGCTTGATAAAGAATACCACGTAAACAACAATTTGCTTTTAGTATACAATTTGAACAATCCAATAATTCATCTTTATTTTCAAGGATCATAATTACATCTCCTAGCTTTAGATTATCACTCATGGAATTATATAAAAGCCCACCATTGCGCCCTCGTGTAGAATTAATCCATCCTTTATGTACCATAAAATTTAATACCTTAACTAGATGGTTACGTGTAATACCAAATTGCTCGGCGATTTCATTAATTGTTACAAGCTTGGTTGATTGTTTTAAATATATAACAGACTTTAATGCGATATCTGTAAATAAGCTTAATTGCATGATTTCCTATTAATATGTGTTTAGATATAGATAAATTTTGAACTGCATAACTAGATATTATAACAAAGTTATATTTTAAATATAATTTTTAGTGTATATACTTGTATTTAAAATATAAGTATTATATAATAATGAATAAGGACATTAGATAAGATGTTTTAAATATAAAAAAGGATAATTTTAAAATGAAAATTACTCATAGGGCAGTTGGGTCTATTCACGATGTAATAGCTTATAGCTTAGTTAAATTCTTTCGTTTTTTAGCGGATGTGTATTTTGGACAGCGTTATGTTAATCGAGCAATAATGCTGGAAACTGTGGCTGCAGCACCTGGAATGGTAGCTGGTTGGATTTTACATTTTAGGTGTTTAAGACGCTTTAAAAATGATGATGGTTGGATTAATAAATTATACGGCGAAGCTGAAAATGAAAAAATGCATTTAATAATATATCTTGCAGTAGGTAAGGCTAATTTATTTGAACGATTTGTAATTTATGTAACACAATTTGTATTTACTCCATTTTATTTTTTAATGTATATGTTATCAAAAAGAACTGCTCATAGATTTGTTGGTTATCTTGAAGAAGAGGCAGTTGTTAGTTATGTGCATTTTTTAAAAGCTATTGATGATGGCAAGATTGAAAACATAAGTGCTCCACAAATAGCTATAGATTATTGGAAATTAGATGCAAATGCTACATTACGTGATGTAGTTATTGCAACTGGATTAGATGAGTGTCATCATCGTGATGTAAATCATGAGATATCTGATTATGTAAGAGATGGTAACAAATTATTAAAAAATCCATTTTAGTAAAGTAATGAAATGAAAACAGATATTTTAGATCGTGAAGACATTCAAAAATTGATAAATGAGTTTTATAAACTAGTTGAAAAAGATGATGTAATTGGTCAATATTTTACTGAAGTAGCAAAAGTTGATTGGTCACATCATCTACCACAAATGTATGATTTTTGGGAAAGTATTTTATTTGCTAAGAGTGTGTTTAAAGGTAATCCTATGAGGGTGCATATGGAGTTAAATCAAAAACAAGCTTTGACCTTTAAGCATTTTGATCATTGGTTAAAACTATTTACAAATACAATTGATTCGATGTATGCAGGAACTAATGCCACAAAGCTTAAAGAATACGCAGGAATAATTAAAGAAAATTTATCACAACGAGTTGTTAGAAAAGAATTAATATAGCTAATCTCAGATTAAAATGCACAATGCAATGAGCTACGACACCTATAAATGATATGTTAGGAGCGAGTCAAGCAGTACAGCTTAAAAATGAGTTAGCTATATCAGAAGCAAAACTATAAAAAGGAAGCATTATGGCAAATACAGTCAATTTTTTTGATGATTTAGAATTTTCAACAGAAAAAGTAATGATTAAAAAAATGTTAGAAACAGACACATCAAAAGAGATACGGATTTGTTTAAGCAAAGACCAAATAATGAAAGAACATATTGCCCCAGCAGCTATAGTTGTCATGGTCTTAGATGGTGAAATTACGTTTAACGTTGATGGTGAAGCCCATATTATGAAAAAGGGTACAGCTATTAATTTAGATAGTAAAGTTCCTCATAGCTTACATGCTAAAGAAAATGCAGTAATAAGGCTAAGTTTATCAAAATTTCAATAATAATTTATCATTTAAAAGTTTTAAGTTAAATTATGATACGGGTATAATTATAGACGAAAACAATTATAAAATAACTGTTTAAAATAGTAATTTGGATACTGCTTAAACACATATTTTAGTGGGTTTACAATAATCCATGTATAATGCCTATGTAACTAAAAAATTATCCTTATTGGATACGTCACAATTATAACCCGTCTAAAAAGTTAGAATAAATATGGCAATCAAACCGACAGTTTTTAAAATGAGTATGCAAATTGCAGATATGGATAGACATTATTATAATGATCATTTATTAACAATTGCACAACATCCATCTGAGACCGATGAGCGTATGATGGTACGTATTTTAGCTTTTGCATTAAATGCTAATGAAAACTTGAGTTTTGCAGAGGGTATTACAGATCAAAATCAAGCTGATTTGTGGGATAGAGACCATAATGAGCAAGTTAAACTTTGGATTAGCGTTGGATTACCTGATGAAAGATTGATTCGTAAAGCTGTAAGCCGTTCTGAAGAAGTTATTGTTTATGCTTATGGTGGACGTCAAGCTGATATGTGGTGGAGCAAGCAAAAGTTAATGGCTTATAAAAACCTTAAAGTGATTAATTTGTCAAGTGAAGATACTCAGTCATTAGCAACTATGGCATCTCGTGGTATGAAAATTAACTTTACTATGCAAGAAGGCGAAATTATGATTAGTGATGATGCTAGTAGTATCAATATTACGCCGCAAGTTTTAAAATAAATCTTTAAAAGGTGGTTATATTATTCCACCATATAATCAACTAGCTCTTTATACTCATCTAGACTATTGCTCTGGATTATTTTTGTAGTTAATACTTGACGCCATAATTTAGCTCTTTTGCATCCATGATATAAACCAATCATATGACGTGTGGTATGGTGTAGCTTTCCACCTGATTTTACTATGTTTTCTAAATATGGAATCATACTACTGGCAATCTCATGCCTTGTTTTAACTGGGTTATTTTTATTATAATATAAATTATCCACGTGAGCAAATAAGTATGGATTATAGTAAGCTTCTCGTCCAAGCATCACGCTATCTACATGTGACAAGTGAGTGTTAATGTCATCAATAGTTTTAATGCCACCATTTATCATTATGTCTAAATGCGGAAAGTCTGTTTTTAATTGATAAACTATATCATAGCGAAGAGGTGGTATTTCACGGTTTTGTTTTGGCGACAAACCTTGAAGAATAGCATTTCTAGCGTGAACGATAAATTTATTACAGCCACCTTTATTATGAACTGTGTCTATAAAGTCATAAACTTGTTTATAATCTTCATTACGATCTAAACCTATTCTATGTTTAACGGTAATATTTTCTCCAGTTGCATCTTGTAATGATTTTATACAATCAGCTACTAAATTTGCTTCTTGCATAAGGCATGCTCCAAAACTACCTGATTGAACTTTATCAGATGGACAACCACAGTTTAAATTAATCTCTTTATAGCCATATTCTTTAGCTACTTTTGCGGCATGGCTTAATTTTGTAGGGTCTGAGCCACCTAATTGTAATACTAGGGGATGTTCTTCTGAGCTAAATGATAATAGCTTATCTCGTTCTCCATGGATAATTGCATCAGCTACGATCATTTCTGTATATAAAGTAGTGTGTTGGCTAATTTGACGCATAAAATAGCGATAGTTTTTATCTGTCCAATCTAGCATGGGAGCTATAGCAATTTTTTCCATATTATTTTTTGTCTTTCGATAGTCTATGATTGTATTTCAATATGACTTTGGTGTATGTTTTATAGTTTTTCTCAGAAGTACTAGCTTATTATTTAATCTTTTAATATTATTATTTATGATTACACTTATACTTAATTAATAAAAATATATCAGAGGTTAAGTATAAGTGAGTATTATAGCTACTCCACTCTTAAATTACTATAGATGTTGTATTCCTTATATGCGAGCCATATATCAAACTGAGTAATTTAATTTGAAGTTAGCTATAGGTATTTTATTAGTGTAAAATAGCGAGCATAAAATATGGTTTGAATAGAGGAGGTTTTAATGCAACTGATTAATCAGCAAACAGATTTTAATTATTTTTATGATGTAAATGCGGAAGTTGTTGCAAATGATTTAATCTTTGTTGTCGATAGTAAGTCAAAAATATTTATGATAGATAATGATATTCCTATATTTGATGGTGTTGCTAAATTATTAGATAGCATAGTTTGTCAATTCGGTGTAATTGGTTCTCAAAAGTGCTTCATTGCTAGATTAAATTCAGATCTTTCCGATTGTTATAATTCGATTCGCAGCAGCTATAAATTATTGGATATTTCAAAGTTTAAAGCTATGTTACTTGCAAATCATTTAACTACGTGGATAAACTCTCATAAGTACTGTGGTGTTTGCTCCGGTATTAACGAGTTGATTGAAAGAGAATTATTTCAGAAGTGCAAAAGCTGTGGAAATATGAATTACCCAACGGTTTCACCCTGTGTAATTGGTGCTATTTATGACCAGGATAAAATATTATTAGCCAGAAGCCCTCACTTTGCTAGCAATGTTTATAGTTGTGTTGCTGGGTTTGTTTCGCCTGGTGAAAATATAGAGCAGGCATTTGCTCGTGAAGTTATGGAAGAAGTGGGATTAAGTATTAAAAATATACAATATATTGCTTCCCAGCCTTGGCCTTTTCCTCATTCATTGATGATGGGATTTATTGCAGAATATGATTCGGGTGAGTTAAAGATTGATTATAATGAGCTTGAAGATGCACGATGGTTTAGTATTGATGAATTAGGCGATATAATTTTACCAAGTGAGTTAAGTATAGCTAGTTTTTTAATTGAGCAGGTAGTAAATAAATATAGATTAAACAAAAAAAGCTTTGTCTAAGATTATAGACAAAGCTTTTATATATAATATTAGAAATATTACAAGTTACGAGCGACTTTACGCATATCTAATACGTGTTCTTCTTCAGATGAAATCATTCCACGTGCATATTCTTCAAGGTAAACTGATTTACCTTCAACTTCTGTTAATAACTCATGGTATAAAGCAGCAGCTTTTGTTTCATGTTCGATAGATTCAGCTAAAATTGATTTTAAATCATGTTGGTGAGTTTCTTTAATTTCAGTACCTTTTAAGCTAGGGTGCCCATTAAGACCTGTCATCAATTCACCAGCTTTCATTGCATGATCAAGAGATTCACTAGCATGAGTTTTAAAATAGCTAACTAAAGAAAAACGAGCTAGTCCAGAAACCATTAGTGCATAATGCGTATAACGGTTTACACCAGCTAATTCATGGCCCAATATTTTGTCTAATATTTCATTTACTTTTACTTCATTTACATTTAACATGCGATTCTCCTTTAAGTTTGTAAAAAATTGTACTAGCCATAATAATACCATAGTGTTAGAGAATTTACCATATTTAAACATGATTTAATGCGTATGGCGCATAATAGTGAGAATCACTATTATATCTTAACTTTAGCTTATATCTTTGAAATGGCTTTTATTATTCTTACAACAATATTAATTAACTATGATGTTTTTTATGTTATAGTGTATAATTATGGTGTAAAGTGTATTAAAGTGGGTTAAATTTATGTTTAGTGGTGTAACAAATCTCAATTTGGATAGCAAAAATAGAATTGCTATTCCAGCAAAGTATAGAGATGTCCTACAGGAAGAGTTTTCTGGTAGGCTTGTTGTTACATTAGAGTCTGCAAAATGCCTTTTAATTTACACAGAAGAGGCTTGGAATGTCGTGCGCGATAAAATTCAAAATTTACCTAATTCAGTTCACCCATTAGTGAAAAGTTACCAGCGTTTAGTTTTAGGGCATGCTGAAAATCTTGAAATAGATAAAGCTGGACGTATTTTATTGCCTGCAACTTTAAGAAGTATGGTTGGTTTAGACCATGAGCTATCTTTGGTTGGTATGGGTGATAAATTTGAATTATGGAATAAGGCTAAATGGGATGCAGAGACTAATCAAGCATTATCTGCCTCAGCTGAAGATTTGGCATTGTTATTAAATGGATTGAGTATTTAATGCACTACTCAGTTTTATTGCGGGAGTCGGTTGAATTACTGAATATTAATCCTGATGGTATATATATTGATGGAACATTTGGTAGGGGTGGACATAGCAAAGCTATTTTAGAGCGCCTTGGTCCTAACGGTAAGTTAATCGCCTTTGATAAAGATCCAGAAGCAATACAATTTGCTCGTGATTTTGCGGCTGATAACCGTTTTATCATTGTACATGATAGTTTTGCTAGTGCAGTGACTCATTTAGAAAAAATGGGTATAAAAAAAATAAATGGAATTTTATTAGACCTAGGAATATCATCTCCTCAAATAGATACTCCTGAAAGAGGGTTTAGTTTTCGCTTTGATGCGCCTTTAGATATGAGGATGAATAATACTCAAGGATTAAGTGCCGCAGATTGGCTAAATAGCGCTGATTACCAAGAGTTAACGAAAGTATTTTGGGAATATGGGGAAGAGAAATTTTCACGAAAAATTGCTACAAAAATTGTTGATGTTCGTGAAAGTAAACCATTGCTGACTACTTCTGATTTAGCAAAGTTAGTTGAGTCTGTTATTCCATATAGAGAGAAAGGACAACATCCTGCAACTAGGGTGTTCCAAGCTACGAGAATTCATATAAATAATGAGCTTTATGATGTGGAGGAAATATTAGATAGTATTCCATCATATCTTGCTAAACATGGTAGATTTGTTGTTATTAGCTTTCATTCTTTAGAGGATAGGATAGTAAAAAATAAATTTGCGAAGTTAGCAACTGGTGAAAAATTGCCAAGATGGGTAATGGCAAATGATAAACCTAGTGATTTTGCAGTAATTGCAAAAAAAATAAAAGCAGGTAAAGAAGAGCTTGAAGAGAATGCTCGCAGTCGTAGTGCGGTAATGAGATGTTTGGAAAAAATACATGATTAAAGTTATTAACTTTTTATTAGTGATATCACTTTTAGTATCATCTTTTTTTATAACAAATCAACGTTACAATGCTCGTCAGCTTTACATGCAGTTAAATAGTTTGCAAAATCAAGCTGATACATTAAATAAAGAATATACAAGGTTGCAACTAGAAGAGGGAACATATGCTTCTGGTTTAATAGTGAGTGATTTTGCATCAAAATCTTTGGGGTTGATTCAACCAGATCAAAAACATATAATATATTTGAGATAGAAAAATGATTACGAATCATGACGAAATTCATCAGTTATACTGGCGCATGAAAAATAATAATCCAAGCGCTGATACTAAATCAAAAAATATAAGTAATATATTTGTTAAAAGTCGTGATCGTGCGACAATTATTAATTGGATAATGTTATCATCAATAGCCTTAATTGCATTACGATTGATTTTTTTAAACACTATAAAAAGCAGTTATTTAGAAAAGCAATTAAATACTCGTATTATGCGTACAATTAATTTACCTGCAATGCGTGGAGAGATTACTGATCGTGATGGCATTCCTTTAGCTGTGAGCACTCCTGTAGAAGCTATATGGGCAGATCCATCAGATCTAATAGGTCTAACTCAAACTCAACAGATGCAATTGGCTAGCATACTTGGTGTTAGTGTAAGCGAGTTAGCTTCAAAAATATCTGATCGAGAAAAAACATTTGTGTATCTACAAAGAGCTATGTCGCCAGATAAAGCAAAACAGGTTATGCAGCTTGGCATTGATGGCATTTATAGCATGCAAGAATATAAGCGTTTTTATCCAAGTGGTGCTGTAACAGCAAGTATTGTTGGTTTCAATAATATTGATGATAATGGTGCGGATGGTATGGAATATGCTAAAAATAAAGCACTGCAAGGTATCAATGGTAATAAACAAATTATCCGTGATTTAAAAGGTCGTGTTGTCGATAATTTAGGTATACAAAATGCCCAAAATGGCCAAACATTACATTTATCAATTAATAATCGCATCCAATATATTGCCTATAATGCTTTGAAAAACCAGATGGACAAGTCACTTGCTAAGGGTGGGTCAGCTATTGTTTTAGATGCTAAAACAGGTGAGGTATTAGCAATGGTTAATTTACCAACGTATAATCCAAATAATCGCGAAAATGTTACACCTGAAATGATGAAGAATCGTGCTGCGACAAATGTATTTGATCCAGGTTCAATTATGAAGCCTTTAGTGATTGCTAAAGCAATTGATAATAAAATGATTACGCCAAGTACTATGTTTAACACCACTCCGTATACGGTAGGTGGAAAGACTATTAAAGATACTCATCCTGAGACTTCTATGAATGTATCTGATATTATTAGATATTCTAGTAATATTGGAACTGCAAAAGTTGCCATGATGTTTTCATCAGAAAGCTTATGGAATTTTTATCGCGAAGTTGGATTTGGTCAAAAAATGGGCACTGGTTTTCCTGGTGAAACAAAAGGTATCTTACTACCTTGGAAAAAATGGTATCCAGTTGATCATGCTTTAATGGCATTTGGTTATGGTATTTCTGTTAGTTTATTTCAAATGGCGCATGCATATACTACATTTACTAATAATGGATGCTTATTACCAGTTTCTTTTGAAAAAATTAATGGTGATCCAAACAATATTTCTTGTACCCAAGTGTTTTCACCTCAGACAGCGAGTACAATGAGAACCATGTTAGCTAGTACCGCAGAAGACGGGACAGGGAAAAATGCTCGAGTTGAGGATTATACTGTTGCCGGTAAAACAGGAACATCACAAGTTTTAGATGGTGGTCGTTATCGTAGTGATCGTCATATTGGTTCATTTGTTGGTTTTGCACCTGCAATTGACCCTAAGATAATCGTAGCGGTTATGGTTGATCAGCCAACGCAAGGTAGTTATTATGGAGCACAAACTGCAGCTCCTGTGTTTGCACAGATAGTTCAGCCATCTCTTCATGTATTAAAAGTGAAACCAGATAAGATAACGACAAAATAATAAATTAGGTGAGCAAAATGTTCTCTATAAAAAATAAATTAATTAATCAGAATGAATTTTCCCAGTTGTGTAAACGACTGGGTTTATTGCTATCTAATGCTCATAAAGTAGTTATTGATAGCAGAAAAGTTATGGCAGGAGATATTTTTTGTGCTTATCCTGGCACCTTAGTAGACGGTCGAGATTATGTTCATAGTGTTTTGAATAAAAGCCCATCTGCGATCATTTTAGAGTCTGGTCGTGATATTGATACTGGAAATATACCTACTTTCAAAATTCATTCGCTAATGAATTATATTGGCTTACTAGCTGCTCAAATTGAAAACTATCCAAGCACTAAAATGCAAGTAATTGGTGTTACTGGAACAAATGGTAAAACCAGTATTAGCCATTGGTTAAATCAAGCTCTTAATTTATGTTCACAAAAAACAGCTATTATAGGAACAACTGGATGTGGCATATATCCTGATGTAATGGATTATGCTTCAACAACTCCAGATCCAGTTACATTACAAAATTTAGTTCATAATTTTGCTGAAAAAAATGTTGATACTTTAGTGATGGAAGTCTCTTCTCATGCTCTACATCAAGGGCGTGTCAATGGTATGACTTTTGATATTGCAATATTTACAAATCTCACTCAAGACCACTTAGATTACCATCATACTATGGAAGAGTATTATCAATCTAAAGCTGATTTATTTTATTGGCATGGTTTGAAGCAAGCAATTATAAATATTGATGATGAATATGGTGTTAGATTAATTAAAGAGTTAAAACAAAATCTTCCTAATTTACAAGTTATTAGCTATGGAATTAATGATGGTGATATTTTTACCAAAAATATAAAAATGACTTTACAAGGAATTAGTTTTACGCTTGTTTATAATGCTTCGGAAATTGAAATTGTTGCCCCAATTTTAGGTGAATTTAATATATCAAATTTACTATCTGTATTTGCAGTCTTAATTTGTAATGGTATTAAATTATCTGATTTAGCAGAAATTGCGAATAATTTGAAATCGGTAATAGGGCGTATGGATGCCAATATAGTTAAAGATGCGCCATTGGTAGTAGTGGATTATTCACATACCCCAGATTCTTTAGAAAAAGCTATATTAAGCTTACAAGAAATACCACATAAGAAATTACATTGTGTATTTGGTTGTGGTGGCAATAGAGATAAAACTAAACGTAGTATTATGGGAGCTATTGCTAGTCAATTATCTGATAGTATAATTGTTACTAATGATAATCCAAGAAACGAAGATCCTCAATTAATTATTGATGAAATTTTAACTGGTATAAAAATAGCTAATTATCAAGTTATACCTAGCCGTGAAGATGCTATTAAGACCGCAATTATGGATGCAGATATAGAAGATATTGTGTTAATAGCTGGTAAAGGCCATGAAGACTATCAAGAGATTGCTGGAGTTAAACATCATTTCAGTGATTTGGAAATACGTGATAAATATTTGGAATTATATATTAAATAAAGAAAATTATGGAACAATTAAAGATACAAGATATTGTAGAATTTACCAAAGGCAAGCTATCAAAAGAATTTGAACTAGATGTGCTTATTGATAATGTAACAATGGATAGTCGAGCTGTAAATGGCAAAAGCTTATTTGTGGCAGTAAAAGGTGATATTCATGATGCTCATGATTATGTAAGAAATGTTGTAGCATCTGGTAATTATGCACTTGTTAATAGTAACTTTTCTGAAGATTTGCCAAATTTAATTTATGTATCTGATACTACGTTAGCTTTAGGGTTATTGGCTAGCAACTATCGCCAAATGTTTGATATTCCAGTGGTTGCTATTACTGGAAGTAATGGTAAAACCTCTGTGAAAGAAATGCTTCGTTCGGTTTGTAATATTCAATTTGGCGAAGAATTTGTTTTAGCTACAAGTGGTAATTTGAATAATCACTGGGGTATGCCAAGAACTCTCTTAGAGATCAATAAAAAGCATAAAGTTGCAATAATTGAAATGGGTATGAACCATAGTGGTGAGCTTAAATATTTAAGTAGCTTGGCAAAACCAACTCTAGCGGTTGTGAATAATGTGATGTTTGCACATGCTGGACATTTTTCTGGTTTAGCAGATATAGCAAGTGCTAAAGCCGAAATTTATTCTGGATTATTAAATGATGGCATTGCCTGTGTAGATGTTAGTAATCAATTTGCAGATGGTTGGTTAAAAAATGAAACAAATGGTAAGCAATTATTTTTATATGGTAATGAGTCAACAAATTGCTATATAAAAACATTGTCTACATCTGAAGCTATATATGTTACTCCAATTGGCGAGATAGCTATACAATTAAATGTTTTAGGGTCACATAATTATAAAAATGCTTTGACCGTGATAGCAGTAGCCATAAATTTAGGCTGTTCTATAGAGTCGATAAAGCTAGGTTTGGAATCATATAGCGCTTACAAAGGGCGCTTAGAACCAAAAAGATCATTTAATGGCGCTTTAATTATTGATGATACATATAATGCGAATCCAGACTCTGTTATTGCAGCTTTAGAAGCTATTCAGGTTTTGGCTAAACCTTATTGGTTTATATTTGCTGATTTAAAAGAGCTTGGTAGTGATGAAGTAAAATATCATCAAGAAATTGGAGAATCGTTGAATAAATTTGGAGTTGATAAATTGCTAACTGTTGGTAATTTAGCCAAGTGCACGAATGATATATTTAGTGGCGATAAATTACATTTTATAAATAATGACGATGTAGTAAAATATTGTAGAGATAATTTACCTAAAGATGCGACCTTGTTAATCAAGGGGTCAAATTCAATGCGTTTATCTAATATAGTTGAGCAACTAATTAATTAAGGAATCTTAAGAAATGCTTTATTTATTATCTAGTTATTTTGGTGACTATTTTGGGCCTTTACGTCTTTTTGATTATGTGACTTTTAGAGCCGTGTTAGCAGGGATTTTTTCCTTGGGATTCTCTTTGGTATTTGGTGGTAGAGTTATAAATTGGCTGACAAAGCTAAAGGTTGGGCAAACAGTTAGAACAGATGGTCCACAGACTCATTTAGTAAAATCTGGTACCCCTACAATGGGAGGCGTATTAATTATAATCTCCATAATTATTACTACTTTGTTAATGGCAGATCTTAGTAATTTATATATTTGGATACTTTTATTTGTTTTGGTATCTACTGGAGCTTTAGGTTTTATTGATGATTATCGAAAGATTGTATATAAAGATCCAAAAGGATTATCTGCCCGAGCAAAGATGCTGGGACAGTCTAGTATTGCTATTATCACTGGGTTATTTTTATATTATATAATTGGCTTACCAAATACGACAGAAGTTGTAGTGCCATTTTTTAAATCAATTCAACATCCATTTGGTATAGCTGGATTTTTATTAATTTCATATTTTGTAATTGTTGGTAGTTCTAATGCAGTAAACTTGACTGATGGACTAGATGGGCTGGTGTCTGTGCCTGTAGTAATTGTAGCTATTGGTTTAGCTGTATTTGGGTATATTGCAGGCCACAAGATTTTTGCTACTTATCTATTATTACCTCATATTCCAGGATCTCATGAAATAGTTGTGTTTTGTGCTGCAATTGCTGGCGCAACTCTAGGGTTTTTATGGTTTAACGCTCATCCTGCTCAGGTCTTTATGGGCGATGTTGGAGCACTATCTTTAGGTGCTGTACTTGGAACAATTGCTGTTATAGAGCGTCAAGAGCTTGTTTTTGGAATTATGTCTGGATTATTTGTGGTTGAGGCATTGTCTGTAATGTTGCAAGTAGGATCTTACAAGCTTAGGAAAAAACGTATATTTCTGATGGCCCCTATTCATCATCACTTTGAATTAAAGGGCTGGAAAGAAACACAGGTAGTGGTGAGGTTTTGGATTATTTGCATAGTATTGCTATTAATAAGTCTATCAACGATTAAATTACGTTAATATTCTTTGTCTTTAAAATATATGCGTTGTCACATTTCAAAAAACACTTCTCATGTGCTAAATGTACAATTCGTCGTGTTTTTATTAATGTTCCTAGCCTATAATTTAAATACTTAGAGTATGGAATAAAATATGAAAAAAATTAATTTGAAAACTGATAAATTTGTTGTAATTGGAGCAGGTGATACTGGTCGTTCAATTATTGCTTATTTAAAGTATAATGGTAGTAATATATTACGTGTTTTGGATACTCGTGATAATCCACCAAAGATTGCAAATTTAGATGTAATTGGTGGTATATTGAATTATGAAAATATTAAGGATGCAACTACTGTTATTATTAGTCCTGGTGTTTCAATATACGAGCCTGTTTTACAAAAAGCACTGTCTTCAGGAATTAAAGTTATAGGTGATATTGAGCTTTTTGCTCAAGCTATTATTGATTGGAAAAGTAAGATAATAGGGATTACTGGAAGTAATGGTAAAACTACGGTAACTAGCTTGACTGGATATTTATGTGAAAAAGCAGGTTATAAAACATTAGTAGCCGGTAATATAGGCACACCTGTTTTAGAAGCGTGGTTGGAAATTGAAAAAAATAAAACATATCCAGATGTTATTGTCCTCGAATTATCAAGTTTTCAATTGGAGACTCTGTATAGTTTAAATTATGATAGTTCTATAGTTTTAAATATTTCTGAAGATCATTTAGATCGTTATCGTGATTTATTAGAATATGCTTATGTAAAAGCGCATGTTTTTAACAATTCACAATGTCAAATTTTAAATACTGATGACCAATTAGTGATGGCAATGGCAAGACATGATTTAAAGAAATTATATTTTGCTGAAACTAATGCAGATTTTTGCTTAGTGAAAATAGATGGTAAAACATATCTACAAATTTTTGGTGAAAATGTTTTATTAGCTGATGATTTGCAGTTAGTTGGAAAACATAATTATTTAAATGTATTATCTTCTTTCGCATTATTATATGGTGCAGGATTATTAGATAATACTATAATTAATTTAGCAAAATCTTTTGCAGGTCTTGAGCATCGCATGCAAAAAGTTGCTGAAATCAATGGTGTTCTCTACATTGAGGATTCTAAAGGAACTAATGTGGGTGCCGTGATCGCGGGTGTAGGCGGAATTGATCGACCTATTCATTTGATTTTAGGCGGTGATGGAAAAGGACAAGATTTTTATCCCTTACGTCAATTAGTCATTGATAAATGTAAAAGCGTTGCTGTTATTGGGCAAGATGCTAATTTAATCTCTAATGTCTTATCTGGCATTGAAAATGTTGTTAACTTTACAACATTGCCAGAGGCTGTGAGATTTGTAATAAATAATGCTAAATCTGGAGATGCTGTTATTTTATCTCCGGCTTGTGCGTCTTGGGATATGTTTGATAATTACAAACATCGTGCTCAAGTTTTTGTTGATTCAATTTATGAAATACTTAAATAAATTTTTTAGTTGGCTAACCTCTGATTCACGTCAATCTAGTAATACTATTTTACCAGATACTAATATATTATTTTCTGCGATATTATTGTTAACAATAGGCGTTATTATGGTTTACTCAGCTTCAATTGCATATGCAGCAAAATCATCAGGAAGTGGAAATCAATACTTTTTTGTAATGAGACATGTAGCATCTATTGCCATAGGTTTAGTAGCAGGTTTAGCTGTTTATTCCCGAGATACAAGATTTTGGGAGAAACATGCTAATCATATTATGATAATAATAATAATTTTATTAATAATAGTATTGATTCCACATGTTGGGCGTGTCGTTAATGGATCTAGACGTTGGATTCCCTTGATTTTATTTAATTTGCAACCATCCGAGTTAGCCAAAATAGGTATGGCAATATATCTTTCTAATTATTTTAAAGGTAAGTCATTGAGCGCGGAAACTTGGAAAGAAGATGCTGTTCGTGTCGGTGGTGTATTTATTTGTGTCGCAACCCTATTGCTAGCTGAACCAGATATGGGTTCAACTGGTGTGGTATTTATTATTTCATTAACTTTATTATACTTGTCTGGTTTAAACTCAAAAGCTATTTTGGGGGTTTTGATATCAGGTATATTTATTGCTGCTGTGCTAGTTATAATTAGCCCTTATCGTATGAAGCGTGTAACTGGATTTATTGATCCATTTCAAGATGCATTAGGCAAGGGTTATCAGCTAAGTCATTCTTTATTAGCATTTGGTCATGGTGGTTGGTTTGGAGTAGGTTTGGGTAATAGTATCGAGAAATTATATTACTTACCAGAAGCTCATACCGATTTTATTATGGCAATTATTGGCGAAGAATTTGGTGCTTTAGGTGTTATAGCAGTATTAACTTTATTTTGGATAATTTTTTATCGTGGATTTAATGTTATTTCAGCCGAATCAAAGAGAATTCAGGGAAGACAGTTTCAAGCTTTATTAGCACAAGGAATTAGTATTTGGTTTTTAGCACAAGCATTAATTAATACCGGTGTTGCAATTGGAATATTACCAACCAAAGGTTTAACTTTACCGTTTATATCATTTGGAGGTAGCTCTATTTTAGTAAATTGTATGGCATTATCGATTTTATTAAAGATTGATTATGAAAATAAGATATTAAATTCGAAACAGAAAAAACATAAATGATGAAACAAAAGATTATTATTAGCGCTGGTGGAACTGGTGGACACATCTTCCCTGGATTGGCTATAGCTAAAGAGTTATCGTCAAAATACGAGATTATCTGGGTGGGTGCTAAAACTGGTTTAGAAAATACATTAGTACCAAAACATGGATATTTACTCGAAACAGTTTCAGTGGCTGGGGTGAGAGGTAATGGATTATTACGTAAACTATGTTTACCATTTACTTTGATAAAATCAGGTGTTGAATGTTTAAAAATATTGTTAAAACATAAACCTATAGCCATAGTTGGATTTGGTGGATATGCAACATTTCCGATTTGCTTTACTGCAAAAATAATTGGTAAGCCTATAATCATTCATGAGCAAAATTCTGTTGCTGGATTAACTAATAAATTATGTTCTAAGTTTGCAAATATTGTTTTAACTGCATTTCCAAACGTGTTATTAAGTAGTAAGACATTTTTTGTGGGTAATCCAGTTCGTCAAGAGATTATCAATAGTTATTCAGCAAATAAATATACAGATACTAATACTAAAATTAAAGTATTAATAGTTGGCGGAAGCTTGGGTGCAAAAGTTTTAAATGAGACAGTTCCTCTGGCACTGAAAGATTTTGGTGATAAAATCCTTACTCTTACTCATCAGGTTGGGCGAGCAGATAAAGAACAAGTATTTAGTTTATATAAAAATACAAATATTACTAATTTAAATGTAGTTAATTTTATTGATGATATGGCAACAGCTTATAAAGAGCACGATCTAATTATTTGCCGCTCTGGAGCATCAACTGTAACAGAGGTTGCAGCAGCAGGAATTGCGGCAGTTTTTGTGCCATATCCGCACGCAGTAGATGATCATCAAACTACAAATGCACGTTATTTAAGTGATCATGATGCAGCACTGTTAATCAAACAACCTGATTTTAGTGTCAAGAAGTTACAAGAAGTTGTGAATAACTTAAGTAAGGTTAAATGCTGCGAAATTGCGGAAAAAGCAAGATCTTATGCGGTACTTGATAGTACACACAAAATAGTTAATTATATTCAAGATGCCATAAAGAGATAGGTTTTGCGAATAGTAGTATAATCTTGAAAAGAGTATTTGCTTACAGTATTTCGATTGTGGATTAGGAATACTGATAAAAAATCTGACGAAGCGTACATTTAGTACATGAAGAAGATTTTTTGAAGTATGACAACATCCACGATTGAAAGACAATAAGCAATGCAGAAGTTTGCAAATTATGCGGTAAATATAAGTCAAGGTCGTGATTACCAAGAAGAACCACCTAGATTAAGAAGTGATTTTCAAAGAGATAGAGATAGAATTATTCATTCTAGTGCTTTTCGACGGCTTGAGTATAAAACTCAAGTTTTTATCAATCATGAAGGTGATTTATTTAGAACTAGATTAACTCATAGTCTTGAGGTTGCCCAAGTTGGACGATCAATTGCTAATGCTTTAGATTTAAATGTTGATTTAGTAGAGGCAATCTGTTTAGCTCATGATTTAGGACACACTCCTTTTGGACATAGTGGCCAAGATGTATTAAACCAGTGTATGATGAAATATGGTGAGCATTTTGAACATAATATGCAATCATTAAGAATCGTAACTAAATTGGAAGAGCGGTATGCTGAATTTGATGGCTTAAATTTAACATTTGAGACTCGTGAAGGTATATTAAAGCATTGTTCACTAGCTAATGCACAAAAATTAGGCAGTTTGGGTGATAGATTCATTAAAAACGAGCAGCCAAGTTTAGAGGCTCAATTAGCAAATATAGCAGATGAATTAGCATATAATTTTCATGACTTAGATGATGGTTTACGTGCTGGATTATTAACTTTAGAACACCTAGAAGAAGTAGCGATAGTTAATAATGAATTAAATAAGATTAAAAGTAAGTATCCTAAATTGAATGGTAGACGCTTACATAAAGAGTTGGTACGTCATTTAATTAATTATTCAATATATGAGTTAATAGATAGTTCGTTAGCTAATATAAAAAATGTTGGAATAGTAACTATTGATGATGTGAAGACATCTCCTCAAATTATTCGCTATACAGATGAACATTTTGCTATGCAACGCGAATTAAAGAAATTTTTATTTAAAAATATGTATAAACATTATACAGTAATGCAATTACGTTATAAGGCTGAGAATGTAGTTCGGTCTTTATTTGTAGCATTCATGAGCAATGACTTATTATTGCCAGACCAATTTAGACAAAGAATAGAGCGTGATGGACATGCGCGAGTTGTTGCTGATTATATTTCTGGTATGACAGATAGGTATGCTTTCCGTC
>JAQUVM010000114.1 GCA_028693355.1 Burkholderiales bacterium | reverse complement strand
GTTATTATTAAGGGTAAAAAATATCCTCTAGTTGGTAATATCTGCATGGACATGCTTATGGTACGTTTAGGAGATGATATTGCAAATACTAGCGATGAAGTTATATTGATTGGTAGTGATGGCAATATAGAAATTAAAATTGATGAATTAACTAGTAAGCTTGATACTATAGACTATGAAGTTTTAACTGGCTTTACAGATAGAATTGAGCGGGTTTATATTTAATCTCATCAAAAATCATAAAACCTATTATTTCATAAAGTATTAATTATAACGATTAGCTTTTCATAATGCATTATAAAAAACATACAATTAGTTACAGTGTTTTACACAGTTTATTTCTTAAAATTAAATAATAAAATATTGTAACTAAAATTACTTATATCACCTTAAAAAATAGTCATAAACCAAGTATGATACGTTGTTTTTATCCCAAGTTCATTAATCTTTAAATTATATTCATTCCAAAATTTATTTTATTAATTCCATTTATGTATTGCTAAGGTCACATCACTCTTGCTATAGTGTTATATTATATTTAATATCATTTGCATTAGGATAAAAAATGAAAGAAGCACATAATACGGACCTTTCTTCAATATTTAATTATTCAAACAAAAATTTAAACCCTAACACTAACTTACCTCCTGAATTATCTATTCTACAAAATATTTACAAACCTCTGAATGATGAAGAGCTAATTACTTTAGCTACAAATATTACTAATTTAAATCTCAATGACCACGATATTCAGAAATTCATTGCCAAAGCTATTTGCTATGGCGTATTTGGCAATAATCCTGTAGTACTAACTATTTTAGCAACCAACCTTTCTACCTTAAATATTACTAACCCAAGAGCTCAAGAATATATAGCAGTAGCAATTTATCATGGAAGATTTGGCAATGATATACAGGTATTAGCGGCTTTAGTAAAAAGCCTTGCAATCTTAAATATTACTGATCCAGAAGCACAAAAAATTATTGCTGTTGCAATTTATCATGGAAGATTTGGAAATAACTCTGAAATATTAACTATTTTAATAAATAATATTATTGCTTTAACCATTACCGATCCAGAAGCTAAAGAAATTATTGCAGAAGCAATTAGAAATGGGGTACTAGGTACTAATCTAGATATTGAGATAACAAAATTAATCATTAATAACTAATTATCAATACTATTCATGATAAAAGTTATAAAATTTTGATTAGGTTTAAATCACCAGAGTTATAAATTACCTAGTGATTTACTCTAAATAATAATTAATTTAGCAAGGATAACATTCTATAAGAGTTAATTTGCTCTTATAATGCAGTGGTTACTTTACGGTGAAACAGTTTTTAAGCGGTGACGCTCAGCTATAACTTCTGCAACATCAGTTAAGTTTAAACCTTGTGCGTGCAATAATACAAGCGAATGATATAATAAATCAGTATATTCACCTAAATACTCTTCCCTACTCTCAGCTAAAGCTGCAATTACTACTTCAACTGCTTCTTCGCCAACTTTTTGGGCTACTTTATTTAAACCTCGTGATATTAATTGATAAGTATAGCTGTTTTCCGTAGGATTTTCTATTCTATCTTGAATTATTTTATCTATCATACCTATGTAACCAAGAGCTGGTAATTCTTGCTCAGAAAAACAACTAATACTGCCAGTATGACAAGTTGGGCCACAAGGAGTTGCCATTACCAAAATTGTGTCATTATCACAATCAATAAATATATCATTTAATAATAGGTAATTTTCGCTAGTTTCGCCTTTAACCCATAATCTTTGTTTACTACGGCTAAAAAAAGTTACTTTCTTTGTAGAGATGGTTTCCTTTAATGATTCTTGATTCATATAACCTAACATCAAAACTTGTAATGTAGCATTATCTTGAATAACAACAGGTATTAATCCATCACTTGATTTACTAAAGTCAATTCTATTTATATCTTTTATCATTTATATTCTTAATCTTTCTATTTTTAGTTATAGTTCTATAAAATCTCTATAAAATTCCATTCTGGATTACGCTTTACTAAAGCAACTAGGTACGGGCAAATTGCCACAGCTTCTAAACTATGTTCTTTTATATACTCAAAAGTATTTTTTGCCAAGACCTTGCCAACTCCCTGCCCCGAAAGCTCATCAGGAACACCGGCATGATTTAAATATAATTTATCATTTTGAATATTGTAACTAATTATAGCTACATGTTTATCGTCAATTAATAATTCAAAACAATTTTTAACTTCATTATGAGAAAATTTGAAATGCATACTAGTCTCCGTTAACTTCATTATACGAGTATTATTATTTTCGAACAAGAATTCTATTACTATCTAAATACTGTTTTAATTCAGGTATAGCAATTATATTTTTATGAAAAACTGATGCTGCTAAACCACCAGTAGCTTTTGTTTGTGTAAATAAATCTTTAAAATCTTCCATCGTACCTGCACCACCTGAGGCAATAATAGGAACAGCGACGTGATCTGCTAACAATGTCGTTTGTTCTAAATCATAACCTTTACGTACACCATCTTGATTCATACAGTTTAACACAATTTCACCAGCTCCACGAGATACTGCTTCGGAAGCCCAATCCAACATATTACGGCGAGCTTTAATTGTTTTATTTTCATCACCGGTATATTGTAATACCTGATACTCACCATCTTGATGCCAGCTATCAATACCAACTACAACACATTGACTACCAAAACGCTTTGCTAACTCCTCAATAAGGTCAGGATTTTCTAATGCCGGCGAATTAATTGATATTTTATCAGCACCACAAGCTAAAATTTCTTCAGCCATAGCAACACTACGAATACCACCAGCTACACAAAAAGGAATATTAATATGACGGGCAATATCTTTAATCCAAGACCTATCAATTACATTACTACTATCACTACTTGCTGTAATAGCATAAAAAACTAATTCATCAGCACCCTCTTTAGAGTATCGATCAGCTAAATCTACAATACCGCCTACTACTTCATGATTGCGGAATTGTACACCTTTAACCACTAAACCATCACGTACATCCAAACATGGAATAATTCGTTTTTTTAACATAATAAAATCCTAATAATTAATTCGTTTTTCTTTAAGTTATAATAAATTTTAAATAATAAGCAATATTGCTATAATAAAAATACATAATAAACAAACGTTTACTTTAGTAAAGTAATATAAATAATTCTTTTTTTCATTCGGGTAATTAATGACAAATAATCTATAACTAATTAAACTTGCCATTGAGGCAATTAAAGTCCCAAGACCACCTACATTAACGCCTAAAATTAACTCTCTCGGAAAGTTACAAAATTTTGCCAACAAAATACTTGCCGGCACATTACTTATTACTTGGCTCAAAGTTAGACTTGAAATAAAGACACTATGTTTACTATATAACAATGAGGTAATAACATTAATTAGATGTTTTTCATGAGTTATGCTATCAACTAATAAAAAGAATACTATAAATATACCCAATAGCTGATAATCTACTTTAAATAATAATTTTGGCTGGCTTATTAAAAAATAGCTAATCAAAATCATAGTAACATATTTATAGTTAACTAATTCAAATACGCTGGACACAACCAGAACAAATAAACCCAGCAAAATCACTGCCTTACTTAGATTAATTTTATCCATTTGATTTAAATTTAAAACTAATGAATTATTTTTAGCTTTATATGCTAATAAAAATATAAAAACTAATCCCAATAGCGTTATAGGCAATGTATAAGCAATAAATTGTAACAATGATAATTTGTAATATGCATACAAAAATAAATTTTGCGGATTGCCTAGCGGTATTAGGCTACTTCCCAAATTTGCTCCGATAGTTTCAAGTACTACCAACCTTACTGCGTTTATTTTTACTTGTTTACATACCGCCATAGTAAGTGGAACAAAAGCAATTAAGGCAACATCATTAGTTAAAAACATTGCCATAAAAAAGCATAATAATGACAATGTAAAAACAACTTCACGCTCAGTGTGGCATATATTTAATAATTTCTTTGCCAAATAATCTAATAATTTAGCTTGCTGAAATCCAACAATTACAAGCATTAAATTAAATAGTAAACAAATAACTCGCCAATCAATTGCATATATATTTAATGGATTAATAAAACTAACCAAAAATAGAATTATTCCACTAATAAATAGTACGCTATTACGAGTTATAAACTGTATAATACCTTGCAAAATTAACCCTAAAAAATTACCGTTTTATTACCATAAACAAATACTTTATCTTCTAAAACTAACTTTAATGCTCGAGCTAAAACAACCTTTTCAACGTCTCTCCCAGACTTTTGCATATCAATCCAGTCATAACTATGATCAACATGAATAATATCTTGTTCAATAATAGGACCTTCATCAAGGTTTTCATTCACAAAATGAGCAGTTGCACCAATAATCTTTACGCCCCTCTCAAAAGCTTGCTTATAAGGGTTTGCGCCAATAAACGCTGGTAAAAAAGAATGATGAATATTTAAAATACGGTATTTATATTTAT
>JAQUVM010000034.1 GCA_028693355.1 Burkholderiales bacterium | reverse complement strand
GATACATCTAAACCAGATGGTACGATGAGGAAGTTACAAGATGTAACAAAACTAAAAGACTTAGGTTGGTCAGCTAATATAGATTTAGTTGATGGTATTAAACAGACTATTAAATGGTATTTAAAATAGAGTCAGAGTTAATTATGTTAAAAAGAATATTATATAAATATCTTGGGAAATTATTCGTGCGAGTAATTACTTTGTGCTTTAGTAAAGAGTATGATCTATTAATACTTAAACTGGATGTAGTTGGTGATTATATTCTATTTAGGAATTTTGTATATGAGATAAAAGACAGTGAAGAGTATTTTAATAGTAAGATAATTTTAGTTGGTAATGTTGCATGGAAAGATTTGGCTGAAGGCTTGGATGGTGAGCTATTTGATAAGATTATTTGGGTTAATTATGGTGAGTTACGACATAAATTATATAAATTGAAATTAATTTTCCACATAGCTAGGTATAGATACAAGAAAGTAATTTGTCCAACATACTCAAGAAATTTTATTGGTGATAATATAATAAACTATGTAGTTGCTAATGAGAAAATTGCATTTGTTTCAGACTTAAGTTGCCAGACTAAAGAAGAATTATTGGAAACTAATACATACTATACAAGGTTAATTGATACAGGTCATCAAATAATGTTTGAGTTTTTTAGAAATAAACTATTTTTTGAAAAATTTTTAAAAAAAGATTTGAATGTCAAACCATATATAAATAAGATTAGTATTAAAGAATTTACACTAATTAATAATTACGTTGTTGTATGTGTTGATGCAAACTCAAAACAAAGGCAATGGGATATAATGAATTTTATCAAAATTGCTGAACTAATAAATATTACTTGGAGTTTAAATATTATATTAGTTGGGAAAAGTTCTTTTTTGGATGAGAGACTTATAGAAGGGAAAAAGTATATTTATAATTTAATAGGAAAAACAACGCAGTTGGAGCTTTTGAGTGTATTAAAGACAGCAAAATTTATAATCTCTAATGAAACGTCCATACCTCATATGGCGGTTGCACTTTCTACAAAGGTGTTTGTTATTTCAAATGGCAATCATTTTGGTAGATTTAACCCATATCCTCTTAGTATAACACAAAATTACTTTATAATATATCACAAGAATATTGAGCAGTATTTGCACGATAATATACACCTTATGAAAATGTATGGTGATGGTTCAAATTTAAATATTAATGAAATCACCATTGATGATGTTTGGAGTAATATTATGATGAATTATGTTCCCGATAGTGATAAGTAAATGAAGGTTGCGATTTTATATATATGTACAGGTAAGTACGATGTATTTTGGAATATCTTCTATAATTCATCAGAGCGGCACTTTTGTGAATCAGTAAAAAAGCATTATTTTGTTTTTACTGATTCCAAAAAGATAGAAAGCTCTGAGAATACAACTGTTATTTATCAAGATAACCTTGGTTGGCCTTTTAATACGATGTACCGTTACAAAATGTTCTTAAGAGTAAAGGCAGAACTTTTAGGATTTGATAAAGTAATATTTTTCAATGGGAATTGTTTATTTAATCAAAATATTTCATACGAGAGCTTTTTTGGTGAGAATAAAAATATTGTTGCTTGTATTCATCCAGGTTTTTATAATAAGTCAAAAAAAGAATACACTTATGAGAATCGAGTTCAGTCATTAGCTTTTATTAAGGATTCATACTTCTATGTTCAGGGAGCTATTAATGGTGGTAACGCTGAGGACTTCATAAGAATTTGTGAAGAATTAGCAACTAATATCGATAAAGATTTAGAAAATGGCATTGTAGCTATCTGGCATGATGAAAGCCATTGGAATGCATATTTAAATAATAATTATGAAAAGATTAAAGATTCATTGCATATTTTGTCTCCATCATATTTATATCCTGAAGGTTGGGATATTCCTTTTGATAAGAAAATTATTTTAAGAGATAAAAATAAGTATGGTGGTCATGAGAGTTTGCGTGTAGGAAGTCATATAAGTTTAAAATCTAATTTATTTAGAAGATTCCTAAGTAGAATAAGATGCAAATAATATGGTGCCTTGGTGGGCTTGGAAATCAGATGTTTCAATATGCTTTTTATCGTAGCTTACAGTTAAGTGGTAAAGAAGCACGTTTATATATTGGCGAGTTCGATAGCTATAGCTTACATAATGGCTTTGAGCTAAAAAACATTTTTAATTTAAATCCTAAAACAATAGGTGCAGATAGTAATTTTGTTAATTTTAAATCTAATAAATTATTAAAGATATTTAAAAATATACTTAAAAATTTAAGAATTTATTCTTATGAAATCAATCAAGATGAATTTAATTTTAATGAAAAATATCAAAGCTACAAGCTTACGCATTATTTAACTGGGTATTGGCAGTCAGAGAAATATTTTAAAGGTTTTGAAAAGCAAATACGGGGAGATTTTATTTTTCCTCCTTTAGATGATAGCAATAAATTATTAGCTGACAAGATAGCTAGCTCTAATTCTGTATCATTACATATTAGAATGGGCGATTATGTTAATCATCCTATTCACGGCGGTATTTGTACATTAGAATATTATAAAAAAGCCATTGAAATTATTAGAAATAATGTTGCAGATCCAGAGTTTTTTATCTTTTCTAATGATATAGACTGGTGTAGAAATAATTTACTATTAGAGTCTGCTACATATATTACTGGCAATGAAGGTGCTAATAGTTATAAAGATATGCATTTAATGAGTTTATGTAAACATAATATAATAGCCAATAGCTCATTTAGTTGGTGGGGATCATGGCTAAATAATAATCAAAATAAAATTGTAGTTGCCCCTAAAAAATGGTTTAATGATTTAACAATTAATACGAGAGATTTATTACCAGAGAAATGGATAAAAATATGACTCCGATGATTTCTGTGGTTATGCCTGTCTATAATGCTGAGAAATATGTAGCTGAGGCAATTGAAAGTATATTAAATCAAACATATAGTGATTTTGAATTTATTATCATAGATGATTATTCAACTGATAATAGTTATGAAATCATAAATAAGTATGCAAAAGCAGATAAAAGGATAAGATTATTTCGTAATGAAGTAAATAAAAAACTACCTAAAACACTAAACTTTGGTATATCTCAGTCATTAGGTAAGTATATAGCTAGAATGGATGCGGATGATATTTCATTGCCAGAGCGGTTTACTAAGCAAATTGAGTTTATGGAGCAAAATCCTGACATAGGTGTTTGTGGGAGCTATGCAGAGGTATTTTATGCTTCAAATGGATTGATGAAAGTTCAATTAGACCATGGAAGCATTAAATCATTTACATTATTCTTTTTGAATAATCTAATACATCCAACTCTTATGGTTAGAAAAAGTATTTTTGAATATGATGGTTTATGGTACGATGAAAATTTAGATGGCTTAGCTGAAGATTATGAATTATGGATAAGATTTTTACTAAATGGTGTGAGGTTTACAAATTTAGACGAGGTTCTATTAAAATATAGGTCATCCCCTAATCAAATTACCAATCAGTTAAAAATTGGCTTGGCAAAATTCTCTAATCAATTAGTTATTAAAAATTTAAAGAGTCTGTTTGGAGATAAGTATCATACTAGTTTAATGCAACATCATTATTTTTATATTCAAAAGCCTGTGTTTGCTAAGTTAATATTTAATTATTATGGTTTTTTGAAATATAAAAAGCAATTTTTACAAGCTAATGTCATAAGTAAAATACTAGAGCCTAATGAGGCTAGAGATTTCTTTAGGAAAATAGATCCATTTTATAAAATTAAAACTAAAATGTTAAATATTTTTCATAATATTTTCCAAAAAATGTAGGTTCATAACTTCTAGATTTATAGTAAAGTTATCTTATTTTGCGTTTTGATGCAATTTAAACTAAGTAATATATTAAGGTATTAAAGGTATATTAAAACTCAATGAACTCAATACTAAGATTTGTAAAAAATATTTATATATTAATCAAGTTAAAACAATATAAATCCTTATGGTATAAATTAACTTTTCAATATCGAATACATAATTGGAAACAAGAACGGATAAATGTTAGTAAATTCAAGAAACTTGCATTATATAAAAAATTAATACAAGGTGGAATTTGCTTAGAAATAAAGAGTAAGAATGTAGAGCAATTAGTTAACTTATTAGAATTACCTATTAATCAAAATTCAGATATAGTTTTTACTGACCAATTATCATTATTAACTAAAAAGAATAAACTTATTATTTTTATGGATAATGTAGATGCTGATAAAAAAGAAATTAGTTCATTACTTTCGAAAGGTGTTATTGATTTTGTATTAACTAATGAGCTTGAGCATTATGATAATCGCTATGTAGAAAAAATTTATTATTATGATGATAAAACACCTAATTTTTATATTGGAAGATTATTTCTTGCAATTGATTTAATTTCTTTTAAGCAATTTATGAAATTTTGTGATGAGTTAGATCCTTTTGCGTTGAGTAATAAAGTTTGTTTAAGTTTACCAGAATATCCAATTAGATATAATTATATTCAAAATTTAATTAGTACAACCGAGCTAAATAAGCTAAACTTTATATCTATTATAGGACTTAGACACACTATTGGCTGGATAGGTTGTGGCTTGAGTTACAAGTATTTATTTAGTAAATCCTTACAGCACAATTATCATAATATAACAATTGCAGAGGATGATATTGTATTAGAGGATAATTTTACGAGTAATTTTCAGTTTATTCAGGAATACTTAAGTAGTGCCAAAGATTGGGACGTTTTCAATGGGTATACATTTTTAGATGATGCTAATAATTTATTACCATTGATAAAATTTGGTAATGATAATTGTTTGTATGCTACTAATAAATTCATGAGTACGGTGTTTAATACATATAATAGAAGCCTTATTCAAAGAGGTAGCGAGTGGAATGAACAGTTTAGAAATAAAGTAAATGCTATAGATGGATATTTACGTGCAGAAGTATATAATGTTATTATTTCATACCCATTTATAGTGGGACATAATGAACAATTAGACTCGGTACTGTGGAATAATAGCAATGAATTTATTTACAATAATATGTTAGTAGAGAGTAAAAAGGTGGCTAACAGTGTTGGTAACTTATGATCAATGTTTATTTGTAGTTATTGCATATAACCCCAATGATGATATTTTGAATCTCTTGACATCATTAGAACAATTAAATAAATTGGTTATTGATAACTCTGAGACTGATATTGACTGGCTTCAGAAATATTGCTTGTCTTGTGGTAGTTTATATTGGAGTGAAAATAATATTGGGATAGCGGCAGCTTTAAATAATGCGGCAAGATATGCGATTGAACTAGGCTATAAATATATTGTATCTTTAGATCAAGATAGCCAGATTAGTTCATTGATAATTGAAAAATTAATTTATAAACTTAATCAGTTACCCAATCAAGATCTAATTGCCACAATTTCTCCAAAGCATATTTCCCAAAATGTTTCAATCCAATTAGGAAGTGACAGTTTATCCGATGGTATTTTTGGACTGCAATCTGCAAACTTTATTAACTTGAATATTTGGAAATCTATATCCGGCTTTGATGAAAATTTATTTATAGATATGGTTGATACTGATTATTATATTAGAGCTAAGCTTTCTGGGTATAATTGTTTTACCTGTAATGATATCCATATGATTCATCAAGTTGGAACTGAAGTTAAAGAGATAAAGATTTTGGGTAAATATATCAGAGCCTTTAACCATTCCTATATAAGGAAGTATTATCAGGCTAGAAATTTTATGTATATATATAGAAAATACCAGAAAGTATATCCTGAGGTTGTATACTTTTTTAAAGTGATTTTAACTATGCCATTTACTATATTGCTATTTGAAGATAATAAGTTCAAAAAGTTAAAATATTTTTTTTGTGGTATTTTAGATTGTTATCGAAATAAAATGGGGAAATTTATAAAATAAGGTTATTATGACTAAACATTCACGCGCAGTTTTTACTATTTCATCTAAAAACTATATACATTATGCAGTTACTTTACTAAATAGTGTTAATAATCAACATAACGATGTTGATTTGTTTTTAATTTTAGTTGATAAAAAAGAAGATGTTAATTTAGAGAGTTCAAATATCAAAATTATTTGGGTTGAAGATTTAGACATACCTAATTTCGAAAAAATATCTTTTAAGTATAATATACTTGAGTTAAATACTAATGTAAAACCTACAGTATTCAAAAAGTTATTAAAGAGCTATGAAAAGGTTGTTTACTTAGATCCTGATATTTACGTATACAATTCATTGTCGTATATTTTTGATACTTTAGATAAATATTGTATTGCAGTTACACCTCATATGATAATGCCTCAATATATACATCATCATGATAAATTGGATATTGTTTCTGAAGTTGAAAATCTAAAGACTGGTGCTTATAATTTAGGTTTTATCGCATTATCTAGACATGATGAATCAATTAAGTTACTAGATTGGTGGGAGAGTTGTTGCTTATGCTGTGCTATTGATGAGCATGAGAGTGGAGTGTTCGTTGATCAAAAGTGGCTTTCTTTAGCAACATGCTATTTTGAGAGTATAAAAGTAATTCGCCACAGTGGTATGAATGTTGCATACTGGAATATTCATGAACGAAATATATCTGCTAAAGATGATACCATTTTAGCTAATGATGAGCCTTTAGTCTTTTTTCATTTTAGTGGACATAACTATGTTGATGGAAATGTAAATAAACTATCTAAACATTTATTAGAATACTCTGTAGAAAATGGAAGTCTTTTAAGCCAGATGTTATTAGATTATACAAAAGTAGTCTCTGAAAATAAAAAATTACTAGCTATATTTCAGAACTCTGATTATGGATTTGCAAAATTTAGTAATGGTGAATTTATTGAAGATTTGACAAGGCGAATATACTTTAAATATGCTAAAGATTTTTCTGGTAATCCATTTGACATTAATGAAAGCTTTTATAAATTTGCTAAAAGCAATTCATTAACATCTGGCATATACAGCAAAAAATCCAAAGTTGACATGATAGAATTAAAAAATAGTAATAAAGTACAAGTTTTAGAGACTATTATGAAATTTATTCATAAGTTACTAGGTGTAAGTAAATTTTCTTTATTACTAAGATTTTTAAGGCATTATTCAATTACAGCTAATTATGCAAAAGTTTTTAGAAGCAAAATAGATGAGAAAAATACTACTCATTAAAAAAGGTGCAATTGGCGATGTTTTAATGACAACGCCTTTAATCCGCCAGTTGAATAAGCTCTCTTACTCTATCGATTTTATTACGAGTAAATCTTCCGCAGTTGCTATTCAAGATAATCCGTATATTGATAAGCAATATTTGCTGGATGATAATGATTTCACCTTAAGAAATATTCATAAATTAGCTAGGTTTTATTTAGGCTTACGTAAACAATATGAGTATGTATTTGTTTTAGATAAACATTGGTATTTTGCATTAATTGCAAAATTAGTCGGTGGTGTTACAGTTGGTTTTTATCGTGATGGTTTAAATAAGTATTTATTAGATAAAACTGTTATCTATAATGATGTTACGCGCTATCAGGTTGATTATTATTTAGATTTACTCAATGCAAGTGGTATCGGTATGGCTTATTATGATGATATTAAACTTGATTTAATAATTAATCAACAATCAACAAACTATGTTACAACTATTTTAAATCAATATCAGATTACAGAGTACGTAGTAATTATAAATAGTGGTGGTAATAATAGTTTTGAACAAACAGGTATTCGGATGTTGCCAATGGTTAAGTTCAAGGAGTTGGTTGTATCATTATTGAAAAATGGTGAAACAGTAGTTTTATCTGGAGGTAAAGTTGATTATGATAATAATCAGCATCTAATAGAGATTTTAGGTAATCCAGAGAAGGTATATAATTTAGCCGGTGTATTTAAGTTTAGTGAAACTGGAGAGTTATTCAGTAAAGCTAAGCATGTTTATGTAACGGATTGCGGAGCTCTTCATTTGGCAATTACTACTATACCAAACAGGTTTACTGCATACTTTGGCGTAACTAATCCTCGACATATTGTTCCTGAAAAATTGATTAAAAATACGATTTGGGATGATGAAGGTATTTATAATATAAGTTATCAGCTATATGGCAAATTAAGAAGCATTGAACCAACGTACTTCACTAAACTACAGTTTCCTAAAGACCTTTAAAATTTTATCTTAGGATATTGAAAGTGATGTGTTTATAAATATGATAAACTCTAATGTTATTATACAAAGATAATTTTGGAAAATGGATATAAAATTTGATGAAAAAAAATAATGTATTTAAAATATTTGGTTTTATATTAACTGTCGCTATAATTATATTTTTGTTTGAATATTGTCATTTGAGTGCATATCTAAGTATTGATGGATTTAATCATTATAATCAGCAGATTTTAGCTTTTGAAGAAAAGCATATTATTCAATTTATTTTAATTTACGTTATAAGTTATATAGTGTTAATTGCAATTTGTATACCAGGTACTATTTTGTTTGACTTGTTGGCTGGATTTTTGTTTGGTATATATTTAGGATCTCTTTTGGTTATCTTTAGTTATCTAATAGGTGCTACCTGTAACTATCTTTTAGCTAGGTTTTTTTTACGCGACTTTATTTCTCAAAAATTTGGGCATTTAAAAGATATTATTATTAAAAATGGTGATCAAAAAGCTTTAATTCGTAATTTAATAGGGTTACGCTTTATTCCAGCTATACCATTTTGGCTTTTAAATATTTTGTCTGCTGTTTTGGATATTCCATTAAAAGTTTTTATTTGGACAACGTTTATTGGTATTATCCCTACGTCAGTAATTTATGTCATGATAGGTCACGGCGTACGTGATGGGATGAAGCAAAACCGTGGTGTTTCAGTTGACATGCTAACTAATCCCAAAATGTGGCTACCATTAATTCTACTTGCGGCACTATTAATTGTTCCAAATATTGTCAAACGCTTTAAGTCTAAATAGAATATGAATAAACAACTAATTCAGAAAACTTTATTAATTACTGGGGATTTATTCAGTATATTTATCGCTTTTTTATTCTCATTATTGATAACATTTGAATATCATAAATTTTCAGATGTTTCTGTAACTAGCTTGAGTAGTTTTTTTAACCCAGGTGTTTCTAAATTTCTCGGATTATTGGTTATAGCCATTTTTTGGTATCAAGAGCATTATGTGAAAAGGCGGCCTTTTTGGGAAGAGTTATTGCAAATAGTTAAAACAGTTGGTTTAATATTATTAATTAATTTAGGCGTTGTTTTGATACTTGGTAAAGGTTCATATAAAGTTTTAGTATTTAGTTTTTGGATTTTGTTAATATTTATATTACCAGTTATTCGGATTACAATGAAGAGGTTAATGAGTGCCTTTAATCTATGGCAACGCGATTTATTTATAGTTGGCTGTAGTGGTGCATCGATTGAAGCCTACAAGCTATTTGTTTGCAATAAAGTTATGGGATATAGTTTAATCGGGTTTGTTGATTTATTTAATGATTCAAATATATCACTTAAAAACTTACCTGCAAAAATATTAAATGGGGATGATTTATTATCTCAAATTAAAAGTAATCATAATTGTGACGTAATTATAAGTCTAACAAATGCTGAGTTAAACCAAAATATTAAATTAATTAATTATTTGCAGCATAAGTGTACTTCGCTGCTAATTTTACCAGATGTTAGCGGACTTTCTTTTTATGGAGCAGAGGTCGAGCATTTTTTTGGCAATGAGCAATTAATTCTCAGAATGAGTACTAATTTATCTAAAAAATTTAATCGAATCATTAAGCGTATATTTGATATTGTAGTTGGTATTTTTATTTTAGTTTTAATTTCACCAATATTATTAATTATTGCTGCATCTATAAAATATACTACGGGCAGTAATGTCTTTTTTTTACATAACCGTGTGGGTAAAAATGGTAAGATTTTTCCGTGTATTAAATTTCAAACTATGTATCCAAATAGCAAGGAAATTTTAGAGGAATTATTAAATTCAGATGTTGAAATAAAAAAAGAATGGGAAAGTTGTTTTAAATTAAAAGATGATCCGAGAGTAACCACGATTGGTAAATTTTTAAGAAGTAGTAGTTTAGATGAATTACCACAAATTTTTAATGTTTTGATTGGGCAAATGAGTTTAGTTGGCCCAAGACCTATTGTTTTACAAGAGGTTGAGCGTTATAAAGATGGCTTTTATTATTATAAGATGGTTTTACCAGGCATTACTGGTTTATGGCAAGTTAGTGGTCGTAGTGATGTTGATTATGATAATAGAGTCATGCTTGATGAGTATTATGTAAGAAATTGGTCTTTATGGTATGACATTGTAATTTTATTTAAAACATTTGGAGTTGTACTAAAGCGCACAGGTGCTTATTAAATACTATTAAATTTATGTATACCATAGTAGTTGAATCTATATACCCAAGGTATTTCTATTATAGATTAGACGTATTATTTGAAGTGTGGCAGCTTATAGAATAGAAAGATGATTATTATGATATTAGTAACAGGTGGAGCAGGTTATATAGGTTCACATATGATTGTAGAGTTACTACGAGAAAACCATGAGGTTATTATTGTAGATAATTTTATCAATTCTAATCCTAATGTATTAGAGCGTATTAAAACTATTAGTGGTAAAGATTTTATTTTTTATGAAGCTGATATTTCAGATGTATCTGCGATGGATAAAATTTTCACTTCACATAAAATAGATTCTGTTATTCATTTTGCTGCATTAAAAGCAGTTGGTGAATCGGTTGCTGAACCAATGAAATATTATGGTAATAATGTAAGTGGAAGTTTATCCTTATTTAAAACTATGGCCCGTCATAATGTGAAAAAATTAGTGTTTAGTTCTTCTGCAACTGTTTATGGGGATCCACAGACAACACCTATTACTGAGAATTTTCCATTATCTGCTACAAATCCATATGGTTGGACTAAGCTAATGATGGAACAAATTTTACGCGATATTTATAATTCAGATAATTCATGGTCAATTGCTTTATTACGTTATTTTAATCCTGTTGGTGCTCATGAGTCTGGTTTGATTGGTGAAGATCCGAATGGAATTCCAAATAATCTTATGCCATACATTACACAAGTAGCGGTTGGAAAACGTGAGTTTTTAAATGTATTTGGTGATGACTATCCAACACCTGATGGTACAGGTGTGCGTGATTACATTCATGTAGTTGATTTAGCTATTGGACATTTAAAAGCCTTAGATTACTTAGAGAAACATAATGAATTACTAACTGTAAATCTGGGTACTGGTATTGGTTATTCTGTACTAGATGTAGTAAAAGCATTTGCTTTGGCAGCAAACAGAGAAATTCCATATCAGATCCATCCAAGACGAGCAGGTGATGTGGCAAAATGTTATGCTAATCCAGATTTTGCTTTTAGTAAATTAAATTGGAAAACATCTCGTGATTTAAATCAAATGTGCCGAGATAGTTGGAATTGGCAAAGTAAAAACCCATATGGTTATTCAAGTTAGGAGCAAGTATGAGAAAATTATTAACATCTATTCTAGCATGTAGTTCTGTATTAGGATTTGCTTGTACTTCTTTTGGTTATATTACGAAAAGCGGCACTGTAATTGCTAAAAATCGTGATTATATGTATAGCAAGCAAACCTTAGAGGTCTTAGTGCCTAATCGTCAATTTATTGCATGGTATAAAAACCCATACGGGCATCAAAATAAGATATTTGCATTAATGGCTAATAATGATGTAAAAATGGCAATCAATGAGAATGGATTAACTGCAATTGAAGAAGACCCACTTTATCCAAAAGATTCAGATAAGTATCGTCGTTATATTCAGCCATACGGTGGTTATTCAGAAGGAATGGTATTATGGGGTGTTGCACAAAATTTTAATACAGTGGCCGAGATTAAGCCTTATATTAAAGATATATTTAGTAATGCAGCTCCAAACTATTATGAATTTGCTGATGGAAAAGAGATTCTTATTGTAGAAGTTGCGTATGGTGAAAATGATAATTCATCGGTGAGAAAATTTAAGTATAAAATTATCAATAAAGATAGTGAATATTATACACAAACTAATTATTACAAAGAGAGTGAGTTTTCTAAATTAAATAATTTGGGAACCAACAAATATTCTTTAGCAGGAGCGATTGCTCGTAATCAATCAATTGAATCTATGGTAAAAAATAGAAATTTGGATGGCGGAATTGATATTATGGCTTGGCTTCTAAACACTAAATCCGATCTAAAGAATCCTGGTAATGCGAATTGGTGCTTAAATACAAGTGTTTTTAGAAGTAATTTACAAGGTGAATCATCTGTTGATACATCTATTCGTAATGATAATATTTATGGAACGGTTAGTTCGCTGATTGTATTCAATAATGGCAGTATAGATAAAACAAATGTTGCAATAAATATTATTGATAAAATAACGGTTTTATCAAATGGAAGTCAAAAAGTTGATTATCGTATGGTAAGGCAAAATTTACCTAACTTATTTAGTGGCAATATAAATTATATTGAAAGTAGTTTTGTTCGTAATGCTCCAGTAAATGGGGTTTGCGAGTAATAGTTTTGAGTTTTGAAAATAAAATAGAGAGAAGAATGCAAGAAAATTATTCACATAGTAATATAGAAAAAAAATTCCAAGCAAAATGGCGTGATAGTAAAGTTTTTGAAGTTGATGAGAGTTCACCTAAACCAAAAATGTATTGTATGCCTATGCTACCATACCCATCAGGTAAGCTTCATATGGGGCATGTACGTAATTATACAATTACGGATGTTTTAGCAAGATTTTATAAATTAAATGGTTATAATGTTCTTCATACCATTGGTTGGGATGCATTTGGTCTACCAGCTGAGAATGCTGCGATGAAATCAAAGGTTGCACCTGCAACATGGACTTATCAAAATATTGAAAATATGAAAGCTCAGTTAGAAAATATGGGTCTTAGTTTTGATTGGTCACGTGAGATTGCCACATGTAAACCTGATTATTATCGTTGGCAACAATGGTTATTTGTTCAGTTATATAAAAAAGGTGTAATTTATCGTAAAAATGGTGTGGTAAATTGGGATCCTGTTGATATGACGGTTTTAGCTAATGAACAAGTAATCGATGGTAAAGGTTGGCGTAGTGGGGCAACGGTTGAGAAAAAAGAAATTCCAATGTATTATTTTGGAATTACACAATATGCAGAAGATTTGCTTAAAGATTTAGATCAACTTGATGGATGGCCTGAGCAAGTTCGGTTAATGCAAAAAAATTGGATTGGTAAATCTCGTGGTATGGAAGTATCATTTGCAGGTAATAGTTGGCATGATGGTCTAACTGTATTTACAACACGCCCAGATACTTTGATGGGCGTAACCTATGTTGCTATTTCTGCGGAGCATCCATTAGCTGAAGTCGCATTATCTAAAGATTCAAACTTAGCTTCGGCAATTCAAGAGTACAAGCTAGGTGGGGTATCGGAAGCTGAGTTAGCAACACAAGAGAAAAAAGGTATTTTTAGTGGTTTGTATGTTACTCATCCGTTGACAGGTGAAGATATTCCGGTATGGATTGCAAACTATGTATTAATGAACTATGGCACTGGTGCTGTAATGGCTGTACCTAGTCATGATGAACGTGATTTTGAATTTGCAACTAAATATAATTTACCAAAAAAAATAGTTATAAAATCAACTAAAGAAGTAAATAGTGTAGCGAATGAAGCGGCATATACTGATTATGGGGTTTTAATAAACTCTGGTAAATATGATGGCATGACTTTTGATGAGGTTTTTGCAGCATTAGAAAAAGAATTAGTTGAGAAAAGTATTGGTCAAGTAAAGACAAATTATCGTTTACGTGATTGGGGAATTTCTCGACAAAGATATTGGGGTTGTCCTATTCCAATTATTCATTGTGAGCTTTGTGGAGATGTACCAGTTCCTGAGGAACAATTGCCAGTTGTACTGCCAGAAGATTTAATTCCAGATGGTAGTGGTAATCCATTAAATAAAGATGAAAGATTTACTAAATGTATTTGTCCTAAGTGTGGGACTGATGCTAGGCGTGAGACTGATACTATGGATACATTTGTGGATTCCAGTTGGTATTTTCTACGTTATACATGTCCAGATAGTCATGATGCTATGCTTGATGAAAGAGTAAAGTATTGGGCTCCTGTTGATCAGTATGTGGGTGGAGTAGAGCATGCAATTCTTCACTTATTATATGCTAGATTTTTCTATAAAGCGCTACGTGATTTAGGTTTAGTGAAAGGTGATGAGCCGTTTAAAGAGTTATTAACTCAGGGTATGGTTTTAGCTGAAACATTTTACCGCCAAAATCCAAACGGTTCTAAAGATTGGTTTAGCCCAATCGATGTAGATGTAACTAAGGATGCTAAAGGTAATATAATAAAAGCGATTTATAAAGGCGATGGGCAAGAAGTACAATATGGTGGTATTGAAAAGATGTCAAAATCCAAAAACAATGGAATTGATCCTGATGAAATCATCAGTCAATACGGTGCTGATACTGCCAGATTATTTGTGATGTTTGCATCACCTCCAGATCAGACTCTCGATTGGTCTGATGCAGGGATTGAAGGAGCAAATCGCTTTATTCGCCGTGTGTGGCGTTTGGTATTTGAGCATAAAGAACTTGGTATTGTTGCTAGGTATACAAATGAAGAATTAACTACCGAACAAAAAAAATTACGTACAGCGTTACATCACACAATTGCTAAAGTTACTAATGATATGAGTGTTCGTAAGCAGTTTAATACTGCGATAGCTGCTATCATGGAACTTTTAAATGCTTATACAAAAGCTGCTTTATCTGATGCATCAGGTCGTGCCTTAGCTCAAGAGTTACTTGAAGCGGTGGTACTTATGTTATCTCCTATTGCACCACATATTTGTGAGGCTATGTGGGTTGAACTGTCACCTGATACAGAGTTATTAAATCAATCTTGGGTAAAAGTTGATGAAAAGGCTCTTGATGTTGATGAAGTTGAAATGATGATTCAAGTTAACGGTAAACTTCGCGGTAAGATCTTAGTAGCTAAATCATTGAATAAAGATCAAATTGAAGTTATGGCAAAAGAAAATCCAAACGTACAAAAATTTATTGATGGCTTAACAATTAAGAAAATGATTGTAGTACCAAATAAATTAATAAATATCGTAGTATAATTTTAAAGCATTAGTTTATTCTGATGCTTTTTGTTTCATTTTGTTATAAACGTTGCTATGACATGATGTTGCAGAGGTAAGCTGCTATTGTATAACACTATATTTTAGGATTTAAGTGTGAAATATTTGCTTTTATTTTATTGGTATAGTATAATATCGATACAGACGTTAAATATATAAGTGAATTCCTAGTGGTGTTACAATGTCCACCTGATTTTATCTGGTAGAATTTGCGAAAGGCGTTTAATATGAGAAAGTTTTTAGCTACTATTAAATTAATTATTGAAAGTATGTCTAAAGCTGGTGAATATGAATCAAAAGCTTATTACATGGCTTCAAGAACTAGCAATAAATAAAAAAGACTAAATAAAAAAGCACACGTATATTTCGTGTGCTTTTTTATTTGCTTTTTAGCTATAATATTATTTGTGAGGTTTATTAATGGATTATCAAAATACAGCATTAGAGATTTGCGATATTTTATGCCATAGTTTAATTGGCTGTAATGCAGAGGAGCGTGATAATCGCCAAGATTTAGATATTAGTCTAAAACTTGAGTTAGGTAGAGTTAGCACCAATGATGATTTATTAAAGACCGTGGATTACTGGGAAGTATGTACTGTAGTTAAAGAATTTGTTGAGCAAACTAAGTATTATTTGTTAGAAATGTTATCTGAGCAAATTGCAAATCTACTTTTAGAGCGATATAGCTTAGTAAAAGTAGTGCATGTTTCTATCTGCAAACTAAGCCTTAATAATCAAAAATCTCGTTATATCAAATGTCATTATCATAAGAAGCGTAGCTATCAAATTGCATTAGCATTAGGCTCAAATATGAATAATCCACGTCAACAGTTAATTTCAGCAGTAGAAATGTTATCTGAGTTTGTCTATGATATAAAAACTGCACCAATTTACAAAAGTTCGCCATTTGGTTTTTCTGAACAAGATGATTTTTATAATACTTGTATTAGCGGGTATACAACTTTGGAACCTGAAGAGCTTTTAATTCAAATTAAAAAATTAGAAAAGTTGCAGGGTAAACAAGAGGTATTTACTAATGGACCACGTATTATTGACATAGATATTATATTGTTTGCGAGTATGATCTTTCAGAAGAACTGGTTTAATATTCCACATAAGTCTATGCATGAACGTGATTTTGTCTTATTGCCTTTAAATGATATAGAACCAGAGTGGTTGCATCCTATTTTTGGTAAATCGGTAAATCAATTATTAATTCAATTGGATAGTAATAATAAATACATTATTGAGTAAAATATGATATTTAATATTTTTAGGTTTGAGAGTAAAGATTTTGCAAGAAAGTTTCTGCAAAGTAATCATCATTTAATTCAGAATAAATCTAGTGTATACTTAATTGATAGCTTTATTTACATAGGTATTGTCAGCATTGACTTAATATCTAATGAAGGTTTATTAAAAGCAGAATTTAATTATGAACAAATGCTTCATAAATGGTGCTATTCTGAATTATTCGATAATGTAGAATTTGCTAAATTTGAGAATAGTTCAGAAATGAAAATAGATTCTAGCCTTATTGTTTATGATGGTAAAAATATTTTTCGAAGCTTCCAACCATTATCAAATCTTATGCTGATTCTTAATGCTACACCTGATTCATTTTCTGATGGTGGAAAATACAAAAATATTGAAACAATAGCAATGCATGTTAGTGACGCATTAAATAATGGTGTAAAGATTATTGATGTTGGTGCAGAATCAACTCGTCCAAATGCAATTTATGTGTCTAGTAATGATGAAATTATTCGTTTAGAGTTGATTATCGATAAATTAGTTCAATTTAAACAAGAGTATGATTTTCAAATTAGTTTAGATACTTATAAACCTGAGGTTGCTCAACACTTCTTTGAGAAGGTTGACATTGTTAATGATGTATCGAATAAAATTTCTTTAGATTTAATCAAAGATATAACGACTAATGGTAAAAAATATATTCTTATGCATAGCTTGACTATTCCTGCTGACCCAAATATTGTAGTAAGTGATGACTTTGATGTGATCGCTGAAATATTAGAATGGTTTAAGCATAAAATTATCCAATACATAGAGTACGGTATTAATTTAAATAATATTATTTTAGATGTTGGTATTGGGTTTAATAAAACAGCTGCACAATCATGGTGTTTATTGCGTAATATTGAAAAATTTTATAATTTGGGTTGTGAAGTTTTAGTCGGGCATTCGAGAAAGAGTTTTTTAAATAATATAACTAAAAATAATTATGGTAGCCGTGATTTAGAAACTGCAATTGTTAGTAATTATTTAGCAAATAAATACGTGGATTATTTACGAATACATGAATATAAAGAATATTTATTGATTAATAATGTCAATAATAATTTAGGAATTAGGTAAATATGGATATAATTAGAATTATTGAAGAGCTGTCTAATCTTAATCCTCCACAAAAAAATTTTGATAATAAGTTGATGTTAAAAGCATTAAGCTTAATTGATAACCCACAAAATTTATATAAAGTAATTCATATAGCTGGCACAAATGGTAAAGGTTCTACAGCTGCATTTATTGAAAGTGGTTTAGTCGGTGCTGGATTTAAAGTTGGTAAATTTTCTAGTCCGCATATTCATGTTATCAATGAATGTATTACAATAGATCAAAAAATGATATCAGATGTTGACTTGGTAAATTTATATCTAAAATATAAAGATCTTTTAGACAGCGCTAATATATATCTTAGCTCATTTGAAATGCTTACATTTCTTATGTTTATTTATTGTGCTAAAAATGAAATTGATTACCTTATATTGGAAACAGGATTAGGTGGACTTGATGATTCTACTAATGTAGTTAATAGTGAGTTTAGTGTCATTACGAATATTTCATTAGAACATACGCAGTTTTTGGGAAATAATCTAGAAAGTATAGCAAAACATAAAGCAGGTATTATCAAAAATGGCTATACTATAATTGGAGATAACCTTGAGGTATTAGTTAATGAAGTTAAGAAATATACAGATAACTTTGTGAGTATTAAAGATAAATATCAAATTATTAATACTCGGTTAAATGTAGAAAAATTTATAACAGAGTTAACATTTAAAAATAGTATTACTAATGAAATATTAGATGTACAGCTTGGGTTATTTGGATTTTTTCAAGTATATAACTTTTTATGTGCATATGAAGTTTTAGCTAAATTAAATATTAGTTGGGATATTATAGAAAAATCAGCGAAATTAACAATATGGCAGGGCAGACTGCAAAAAATATCAAATAGTCCTTTGATAATTGCTGATGCATCACATAATGCAGATGGTGTTTGTAACTTGGTTAGTAGCTTATCAAACTTCTTACCATTTGAAGATAGCGTTATTATATGTTCGATATTAATAGATAAAGATAAGTCAGAAATGATTAATTCTTATAGCAAGATTAGTGACAGTATCATTTTTTGTGAGATTCCAAACCAAGAGCGTACAAGTGATGCGAATTCTTTGAGCGAATTAGCTGTAGGTAAATTTAAAAATATTTGGAAATTTAAAGAACCAGATAAAGCATTAAAGTTTGCACAGTCATTAAATAAATCAACAATTGTAATTACTGGTTCATGTTATTTATTAAAGTATTTTATTTGATTTTTAAAATATAGCTAACTCACTTTCAAATGATCACATTTGACTTCACTTCTTACCTATATTTAATAGGCTGCGTCGTTTGTCAAAAGATCTCATTTGATTTGAGGTTAGCTATATATGGTGTCAGCATATATACATAATCATTATGATATTTTATTTCAAATGCAGTGTTTTGCTATATAGTTGCTTGAAATTACTCTAGAAAATTTTCTAATATATTATGTCCGTGCTCGGTCATAATAGATTCAGGATGAAATTGTATTCCATATATTTCTAATTCATGGTGCCTAATTGCCATAACTTCATCAGCTAAAGTTTTTCCTATTACTAATAACTCAAACTGATCGTTAAGTGAGTTACTATCAATGATTAATGAGTGATATCTAGTAACTTTAAATTGATTTGGCAAATTTTTGAAAATTTTGTTTTTGTTGGTAGTTATTAATTCATCGACTACACCATGACAGATTGTGGAAGCAGTACATATCCTAGCTCCAAAATATGCGCCTATCATTTGATGACCTAGACAAATCCCTAATAATGGTATTTGATAATTAATGGATTTGCTAATAATATTATATGTTTCTTTAAGTGAAATATCATTTGGGTGGCCCGGACCTGGACCAATAATAATATGCGAATACTGTGCAACATCGACAGTAGATAATTTTATATCGTCTGTTTTTATTAATTCATATTTATAGCCAATGCTTGCAACGTAATCACAAATCATATCAATAAAAGAGTCATAATGATCAATGATGAGTATCATTAATTTCTCCATGATAGCTACATTCAATTAATCCTCTGACATCGTTGCATAAAAATATCTTAGTTGCTTGATTAAGCATTTCTTTATAAATTATTTGTTCTGTTAGTATCTTATTTTTAATCATTATTTGCCGATGAATTCCGTTGAGTAGGCCACATTCTACTGGAGGAGTTACTAATTTTCCATTTATTTCTATGATTAAATTATAAAACCTTGCTTCAGTTACTTCATCATTTTGATTAATAAATAATATTTCATCTATATTAATAGGCTTATATTTATTATCTAATTCTGAATATAACCCTCTTACTAACGGAGAGGTTGTTTTATGTTTAAACAAAGGGTGTGAAGTATCAATCTGCTTATTTAGTAGCATAATATTGAATATGCTTTTATTTTGATGAATAATGTCTGCTTCAATTAATAAATTTCCAGAGTTATCTAATTCTAAGCGTAGTTTTGACTTTTCAGTTTTTAAATAATCATTTTTTATAAAATTATTAATTTGACTATTTATAGTATTAATATCATACTTAAATAAAAGTTTATTAGCTGAAGATTTTAATCTGTCTAGATGCTCTGCTAGATTATTAATTTGATGTTTTTCTAAGTGCATAGATTCTACTAGTTTAAAACTAGGATTATAATGCTGCGAAATAAAACGTAGCTTGGTATTCATTTCTTCCCACTCATCATTAACTTTTGAATTAATCGTAATACCGCCTCCAGCACCGATAACTGCAAATTTATTTTTAGTTGATTTATCTAAAGTACGAATAGCAACATTAAATTGCATATCATTATTAGGTAGTATATAACCAATGCTGCCTGTATATATGTCTCTATCAGATTTCTCAATTTGCTTTATGAGTTCCATGGTACGTTTTTTAGGTGCGCCAGTTATAGAGCCTGATGGAAAAATATTTTTAATAATTGTTTGTAATGATATATTGTCATCTATATCAGCTGTAATTTCACTTGTCATTTGAAAAACAGTTGGATATTCTTCTACATTAAATAACTTCTTAGCTTTTACGCTGCCTGTATTTGCAATTTTGGCAAGGTCATTTCGTAGCAAATCAACGATAATTAAATTTTCGGATTTATTTTTTGAATCGTTTTGTAAATATTGCTTGTTTTTTTGGTCGATACTTTTTATCAAGGAACGTGCCATGGTTCCCTTCATGGGGTTTACTCTCATCTGCGTATTTATTTTTGAGAAAAATAACTCTGGCGAAATTGATACTATTGTATTAGAGTTAAATGGTAAGTATGATGCATAAGCAACTTTATTATTACGTGATAGATAATAGTATAGAGAAAATTCATTTATTTGAGATGTGTCTATTTTATATCGTTGCGTTAAATTAATTTGATACGAATCACCAAGTGTTAAATGTTCTATTACATTATTAAACATTTCTTGATATTCTGCAAAATCATTTTCTGCTTCTATTAAGTCTATAGAAATATCTTTTAAGAAATTATGTTTAATATTGTACTTATGTAGATATTGCTCTAATTCATAGTGTGGAAATTGCACTAATTGTTTATATGCCATAAAATGAATAAGAGGTTTAGTTGTATCATTTGTTGTATTATTAAGTTCATATGATATATAACCAATCAAATAATATCCAGATTTTGATAGATGATTAATTTTTTCAAATGTAGAATCTAATTTTGTTGAGTCGTATGTATATATTTCATCAACATAGTCTATAAATAGATTACTTATGCCGTTAGAGTCAAACGTATTTTCAAATAAAGCGAAGTTCATAGTTTTAATGTTTGTTAAATAAGAAAGGTATTTTATCAATTTTAAAGATTATATATATATATATCATTTATCCTGACTTTAGGTTGTAGCTAGCTAATTCTTAAATTATTAAGTATGATTTCACCCATTAGCTACAAATTCTAGCTTCCGTAACTTATCAAATAGAGTAATTTAATTGGTTTTAATATGATAGGCATAAATTTTTATAATAAATATTTATACTGTAACTGATTGAATTCCATAAGTTAAAGTATAGCTATTTATATTAATTACACCACTATAGATAAAAAATCTTTAGAAATAGTTTGACATATTGGTGAATGTTATGAGAGAATATCGTTCTGCCGCTGAGAGGTGGGTAGCTAGAAAAGCTAAACAGAACAGATCTTTAACAAGAAAAAACAATCAATAAATGTGAGGCATCC
>JAQUVM010000113.1 GCA_028693355.1 Burkholderiales bacterium | reverse complement strand
CCTTGAGCAAAAACCGCAACACGTACAGTTTTACCAGTACCATTAGGTAATACAATAGAACCACGAATCATTTGATCTGATTTACGAGGATCAACACCTAGGTTGAAAGCAACATCTATTGACTCATCAAATTTTGCAGTAGCTGCTTTTTTAACCATCTCTAATGCTTCTGTAGTCAAGTAAAGTTTATTAGCATCGAAGCTAGCAACAGCCTTTTGACGTTTTGTTAATTTAGCCATTAGTTAACCCCTTCTACTTCAAGACCCATACTACGCGCAGAGCCAGCAATAATACGAACAGCAGCATCTAAACTAGCAGCTGTTAAATCAGCTTCTTTTGTTTTAGCTATTTCTTCTAACTGAGCACGTGTAACTTTTCCAACTTTATCAGCGTTTGGACGAGAACTACCGCTCTTAATTCCAGCTGCTTTTTTCAATAAAATTGATGCAGGAGGAGTTTTTAATACAAATGTGAAACTTTTATCTGAATATGCTGTAATAACAACAGGAATAGGAAGACCTGGTTCCATAGATTGTGTTTTAGCATTGAATGCTTTACAAAATTCCATAATATTTAAACCACGTTGACCTAAAGCAGGACCAACAGGAGGTGAAGGATTTGCTTTACCAGCACCAATTTGTAGCTTAATAAAGCCAATTACTTTTTTTGCCATTTTATAGACACCTTAAGAAATGGGTCAAACGCCATTGCAATACATACTGCAACACAGCTCCCCGTTAAAATACAATTTTCAGCCCACCATTGTATCATAATTAATAACCCTTTAGCAAATAAAAAGTGCCGCAACCACTGATCTATTCCACTTTTTATTCCTCTTCAAAAAAGAGGGTGTCTGCCAAACTAACATCTTGCTCATTTAAAATACAATGTATTCTTGAAGCAATCATTTCTAAAGCAGCTTGATTTGACCCATGCGGAATAATCACATGTGCAGACATCTTGGTTGGCTCAACAAACTTCTTATACATTGGACGCACAAATTTACTATACTGCTCAATAACGCTATCTAAAGTCCTACCACGCTCATCAATATCTCGCTTCAATCTTCGCATCAATCTAATATCACCAGCGGTATCCACAAAAATCCTCAAAGACATATCTTTATTTATTTTATCGCTGAATAAACCAAATATCCCCTCCAACACAATGACTTTTGCTGGCAAAATAGTTATTGTTTCTTTTTTGCGAGTATGAGTTGCAAAATCATATTGTGGCATTTCAATTGGTAGACCATTCATTAAGTCGTCAAATAACTTTATCATTAGCTCCCAATCAAGAGCTTCTGGATGATCAAAATTAATTTTGCCACGCTCTTCTTGCGTTAAATGAGAACGATCTAAGTAAAAATTATCTTGAATAAAAACAGTTACGTTTTCACTGCCTGCCGCTCGCACGATTTGTTCTGTCACAGTTGATTTACCTGAACCTGAACCACCAGCTACCCCAATAATAAATGGCTTCATAATATCTCTCTTATATTTTTTAAACGTATACTTTTAAGGATCATAGTTAAATATTATAATGTGCCCCATAGTCAAGACCAATTTATCCAAATCTATAGAAACACGTTTTCAGTTAAAAATATTTCTTCAATAAATTTTGCGCGAAGTGGATCTCTAGGCATTAATACTGTTTCAGCAATTTGATTTTTATCTTTAACTTCTATATGTAGAGTAGGTATTACCTTTTTCCTTAAACCTAATTTATATCGGCTGTATTTTACTAAATAGATGAGTATTTGTGTTGAAGCTTTATTGTGCGGCGCAAGTAATATTTGATGCAGATATGGACAAATATACCATGTGTATAAAAACAAAATAAATATAATAACAAATTACTGATACTTTTCTTATTCCATGAAAAGCACTTTGTATTCCAAGATTGCGTTGTATGGTTGATTTGGCCTATGTAACAATTATGACATGGTGAAATTTAACCATATATAAAATATTTTAAAAATAAAAGGAAGAACTTATGAAGCCTATAATTTTAGCTATACTTGGCCTAGCTGATTTTATCTATACTTGGTCTAGCTGCTATTACAACAGCTAGTGCTGTTGTCGGTGGAGTACCGAATACACCAGTATCGCAAGCCAAAACGTCACTTAAAACTGTTAATAACTCTGAGTTCTTTTTTAATTATGGACAAGGAGTTAATTCCGTAGAGTTTTAGCTAAAGATCAAAAATTGCGCTATGCTGATTGGGGTAAAAATAACATACATTACCAAATCGACCAGACATGCCTAAACAATTATTCATAAACACACCAAATATTAAACTATTGATTTTGGTTACTACTTACTTCTGTTTGATAAACTAGAATGAAGCCTATGATTATTAACTTTAGACTAAAATACAGCATCGTAATTATTTCTATAACTGTGAATGAAATTTTAGGTCACATTTTATATATCTAGTAATAATCAGAAACTAGCAACTCCTCTTTATTTAATGCTGCATTAACTCTAGCAACAACCATTTCTAAAGCCGCACGATTGGCACCATGAGGAATTATGATATGTGCATTTCTCTTTGTTGGATCAATAAACTGTTGGTGCATAGGGCGCACTGATTCTATATATTGCTTAATAACCGATTCCGTACTACGACCGCGCTCTAAAATATCTCGCTGCAATCTACGAATAAACCTAATATCAGGCGCAGTATCCACATAAATTCTTAGAGACATAAAATCACGAAGAACTGGATCAAGTAATGCAAAAAGCCCCTCTATCACAATGATTGGAGCAGGGGCAACATTTATAACTTCGCGACTTCTAGTATCCAATGTATAATCATAAACTGGCATTTGAACTGCTTGACCATTTACTAATGATGCAATATGCTCTTTCATAAGATCCCAATCGAATGCATCTGGATGATCAAAATTTACTTTACGTCTTTGCTCTTTATTTAAATGCCCTAAATCACAATAGTAATTATCTTGTATAATAACAGCAACTTTATCTTTACCCACAGACTCAATGATATGGTTAGTCACAGTTGATTTACCAGAACCAGATCCACCTGCTACCCCAATTACAAAACAACTCATAATAACTTTCGTTTCTCTATTTTAAAGCGTGTCATACTTCAAATATAAATATCTTGAAGAGACGATACATTTAGGTGTTAAACAATAATTCGCGGAGAGATTTTAACTCATCTCTGCACTTAGCCGCAGCTTCATATTCAAGATTTAATGCATGCTCCTTCATTCGTTTTTCTACTTGCTTAACTAATTTAGTTAACTCTTTATCACTTAGGTGTTCTGGAATCTTTGCATCTTTGGCTTTAGCCGCTTCTTTATAAACCCCATCAATAATATCATTAATCGGTTTATAGACAGTTTTAGGATTAATTCCATGCTCTAAATTATGTAAAGCTTGCTTTTCACGACGGCGCTTAGTCTCATCTATCGCAACTTGCATAGACCTAGTAATTTTATTTGCATAAAAAATTGCCATACCCTCGCTATTACGAGCAGCACGCCCAACCGTTTGGATTAAAGATTTTTCAGAACGTAAAAATCCTTCTTTATCGGCATCCAAAATAGCAACTAAGCTCACTTCAGGCATATCCAAGCCTTCGCGAAGTAAATTAACCCCAATTAAAGCATCAAAAACACCTAAACGCAAATCTCGAATTATTTCAACTCGCTCAACTGTATCAATATCAGAATGTAAGTAACGAACTTTCACACCATTTTCAGCATAATATTCGGCTAATTTTTCTGACATTTTTTTAGTAAGTGTAGTAACTAATATCCTCTGACCTAGTTCTTTACGTTTATAGATTTCATTCAATAAATCATCAACTTGTGTGTCTACTGATCTAACTTCAATAATGGGATCTAATAAACCAGTCGGGCGAACTACTTGCTCAACAAGATTATCCTGATGCTCTCCCTCATATTTACCAGGAGTTGCTGATACCATTATAGTCTGTGGCATTCGACTTTCAAATTCATTGAAACGTAGTGGGCGATTATCCATTGCGGAAGGCAATCTAAAACCATAATCAACAAGATTTTGTTTACGTGCTCTATCTCCATTATACATACCACCAACTTGTGTAATTGTTACATGAGATTCATCAATAAACATCAGCGCATTTGCCGGCAAATAATCAATTAATGTCGGTGGAGGATCGCCAGGCGTGCGTCCAGTTAAATGCCGTGAATAATTTTCAATTCCTTTACAAAAACCGATTTCATTTAACATTTCTAAATCAAATTCAGTTCTTTGTTTTATTCTATAGGCTTCGATCATTTTACCCATAGCTTCATATTCTTTTACTCTAGCTTCCAATTCTACTTGAATTTTTTCACAAGCACCAGCAACAACTTCACGAGGCGTTACATAATGAGATGATGGAAAAACTGTAAACCGAGAAATTTTCTGCTTAATTTTACCAGTTAATGGATCAAATAAAAATAAACCATCAATCTCATCATCAAAAAGGCTAATTCTTAAAGCGCTATCATAATGCTCTGCTGGAAACACATCTATAGTATCTCCACGTACACGAAAAGTACCACGCTTAAAATCTACATCGGCACGAGCATACTGCATGCTAACTAATTGCTTAATTACATCATTTT
>JAQUVM010000033.1 GCA_028693355.1 Burkholderiales bacterium | reverse complement strand
CTAATTACACCTCCATTACCAGCATTATCATGATGTGCAACTTTACCTTTATATGCAATGGTTACAGTTTCAAAACCACGATGTGGATGGGCTCCCACTCCACGAGGCTCATTTGATGGCGGAAAATAAAATTTAGAATTATAATCTAGCAAAATAAACGGACTCATTCTCTCCATTGATAATTCTTCATAAGCTGGAATAAAATTATGCACGCGAAAACCGTTTCCAACAAAATGAAATGGACGTGGTGCAAATACTTTTTCTATACTTCTTGTTGTCATTTTAATTCTTTCTTTATTTATATAATAAATTATATTATTATTTCTAATAACTCTTATTCAAAAAAAATACCCTTTCTATTAAAGAAAGGGTATTTTTAAATTATACTCCGCTTGCACCATAATTTGGCAAGTGACGAGCTGATGGATCATCTAAATCACAATTAGGCCATTCACGGTTTGGTAACCAGTAGCCGCAAATCACATGTTCTTGATTAGGATACATTTCGTTAAACATTTCACGATACATTAATCCCTCTTTTGATAAAGGACGATTTTCCGTATACTTAGCTGATTTTTCAGCAAATTCTGCATCAGTATAAAGTTCATCTGCCATTTCAATTAAGCAATCAACCAACCCGTGTCCAACCGCATCAGAGAATGCAGCTTTATCACGGAATAAAATTTCGCTTGGTAAATACCCTGCACCCTCAAATGCTTGACGCAATAAATATTTACCCATATTGTAAGAATTAACTTTAAGCTCTGGTTCAATTTCCATTACATACGTTACAAACTGCTTATCTGAAAATGGTACGCGAGCCTCTAAACTGTTACCAGCAATAGAGCGATCAGCACGTAATACATCATACATATATAACTCTTTTATACGTTTTTGTGACTCTTTTTGGAAATCAATAGCAGTTGGTGCATAATCTGTATATTTGTAACCAAATAACTCATCACTAACCTCACCACTTAATACCACACGAATATCAGTATTTTCTTTGATATATTTGCATAGTAAAAACATTGGCGTACTAGCACGAATAGTAGTTACATCCCATGTTTCAGTATGCCAAACTATTGTACGTAAAATATCTTTAATATCTTGTTTAGTAAAGATTACTTCATGGTGATCAGTACCTAAATAATCTGCAACCTGTTTAGCATATTTTAAATCAATTGGATTATAATCTAAACCAATTGCAAATGTTGTAATAGGCTTAACTGTATGACGTTGAGCAATTGAACATACTAAAGATGAATCTAAACCACCACTTAATAAATACCCAATTGGTACATCCGCATCTAAACGTTTAACCACACTAGCTGTTAAAATATTACGGATGTTGGTTAAGATTTTATCCATATCATATTGTTTACCACCTGGTAAGCGGTATAACTCAGAGAATGGACGAATATCTTCACCATTATAATAATGCCCAGGTGGGAATGGATAAACTTTTTCACAAAACTCTATTAAATCTTTCATTTCAGAAGAGAATGCAATTTTGTTTTCGTCTTTTGTATAACCATAAAATAATGGGCGAATCCCCATTGGGTCACGAGCTGCAATTACACGTTTATGACGTTTATCATATGCTACAAATGCAAATTCACCATCTAAAACATTACAAGCTTCAACTAATCTATGATTTTCTAAAACAGGAATAATTGTTTCACAATCAGAATGAGAAATAAATGGATAATCAGTATACGTTTCTCTTAAGCGTTTATGATTAAAAATTTCACCATTACATACCAATACCCAACGCTTGTCTTCAAATGGTTGGTCACCAGCATGAGAACGATCCATAATTGCTAGACGATGAAAAATAAATGTATAGTCTTCAACTTCTTTTATCTTTGTAATATCTGGGCCACGATAAGAAATCTTGCTCTCTGTGCCACATGAACTAGGTCTAATTGTAATACCGCACATTGTCGTATACTCCTTGCAAGTGCTTTTCAAATATATAATCTATTATTCTACCATTATATGTTTGTGTATGGTTAAAAAAATTTCTGTACGAGCCAAATACATATTGGAAATTCACGCCACTATTTTATCACTGTTTGTTAACTCCAAATGTTTTTGAAATGGAGTAAGTTTATTATCAAATCTTTGATGAACTCTTTCAAAGTTATACCAACGTAGATATTTGTCTAATTGCTTATTAAACTTAACTAAATCCGTAAACAATAATGTACCATGTTTAATCATAAATTCATCTTGAATGGTGCGATTAACTCTTTCACATCGAGCATTTTGCTTAGGAGATTTAGGATAAGTGTGATAATGGATTATTCCATTATCACGAACATATTTACTAAACTCTTTTGCAAACTCACTTCCATTGTCAGTGAGAATTTTAGTAAACTTCTCATAGGGTAAATAATCATGTGCTGCTTCTAAAACTTGTTTTGCACTTCGTGAAGTATGTGAGAATGTTCCACGAGCAAACAATAGATTGGTAGCTTCATCAAGAGCTACTACAACATATGCTTTTTTGCCCTCACTTCTAAACTCCATACTATCGAGAGATATGCAACTTCCTGATGTTTCAGCTTTATACTTGGCTGGTTTTCTGATTACATTTTTGCGATGACTAATCTGTATTGTTGATTACAGTGTACGGAGCTTGTTAGGGAAGCTGTTTATGATATTTTGTATTGTTCCAGTAGAGATACATTTCAATGAATGCAACAAACAATATTTATCCAAGAAGTATTTTATTTTAGCTTTACCAATATTTGGATATTGCTTCCTGATTCTACAGATAAAACTAACAACTTTTTTATTCCAAGATACAACTCTAACTTTGTGTGGTCTTTTACTTTTACCATGATACTTAATGTTATTTTTAACACAAGAACTATAAATACTCTTGTAATTGTAATATGTAGATTTACTAATTCCAAATGCATCAAAGCACCACTAGGTAAGCATGCTTGATACCAAATTCAACTATTGTTTTTATTCGTAACCAAGAAGCATCATTATCGCATAACGATGCTTCTTGGTTACTCAACTTATAAATCGCACGAAGATTAATTGATTGTCCTATTATTCGCATTTCATGCCTCAGAAAAACTTTTAATTTATTTTAAACGTTTTTCCAATTAAATGGAAAAATGTAAACTTACAAGATGGCACAATATTATTAACTGAAACAAAAAATAAGAATGATTTACTAATCAAGTTATCACCACAAGCACTAAGCATATTTAATAAATTAGATAAAATAAAAATAGGTGCATATGTGTTTAGTAATGGTAAAACACATTTTTCTAGTAATTCTGTAGGTGTGAGAATTAACAACATAATATCAGATACAGGAATAGCTAAATTTTCATGTCATGACCTTAGACGCACGTTTAGCAGCAAATTAGCCGAATTAGGTTATAACCTTGATTTAATAGATTGTACAACTAATCACGTGTTACAAGGTGTCCGTAAGAACTATGTCCACACAATCAGATTAGAAGAGCGTTATAAAATGCTATGCGATTGGGTTAATTATTTAGATGGGTTGGTAACATGAATACATTAAAGAATAATTCGCATAATTTATTAGAACAATCACCAATAAAGGTATATGATAGCTATGTAACTAATCATCTATTAAATGTTATTACTTACATAAATAAAAGACCACCAGAAACATTAGATGTAAAACATATTGAAAGTTTCATTGATTATCATGTTCATATGATAGTCTATAGCAAAGAAGACAAGTTCTATATGTCTACAACTGAGATACTAAAGCTTACCATGTTGGTAATAAAAAACAACTTGAGGCTATTGGCTTTACAATCAAACGTAAATCAAAGCGAATTAATGGCAAGGTAAGCAAAGTATATCAAGTAACACCATTGGCAAACCATCTACATGGTATACAAGGTAATGGAATTAAAACATTTGCAACCAAGCTAATTACTGCCCTTAGTATGGTATATAAAGATAACCTAGTGCTGACCAATGTGCAGGCATTTGGTAATAGCTATGATGTTGTAATAGGTGATTTTGATTTAGTCATTAGTTATGATCGTGTTTATACTGTAGACGAGTTATGCCCCATTATGGATATGCACAAAGACTATGAGGCTAACTATGGACAGAATGCCACAGGTAAAAATATACGCTTTAATAAACTTGGTAAGCTAGTGAGCGATTTAGGCGCATCACACTTCTATGTGGCAAGTGTTATGCCAGACAATGAAGATATATTTATATACAGCTTATTAATTGACTTAGCTAATGAAATGAGCAATAAAGAAATTTACCTTAATAAAATTGGCTATATAGAGAATGATATTAATGGCGGTGATGATTTAGGTTATCCAAATGAGCAAAACAATTTACCTAATGTGTGGCATGAGGTTTATTAGCTGAGAGAATAGCATCAAACCCTACTTAAATTGGCAATGGTACAGGCGCAAATTGAAAGCCGAGGTAATCAGCAATGGCATGATGTTAATAAGCTCTTAAAGGCTATAGAGCTAACTGCTTGGATAGATGATAAAGGTAACATAAGCATAGGCGTATATGGTGATATGGTATTAACTAAAGTGGGTAAATTCACCACTCAACAAAGACCTATTACATGGGCAGAACCACAAGAACAGACTAACACCATACAGCTTGGATATAGTGGCTAATCGTGAAGTTATATAAACATCATGGGGTTTTATTAAGTAATGCCGCCAAAAATCCCAAGGTACTCCCAGAGCTTGAGCGAATTAAGAGGCGCAAAGTATCGAAAGTTTTAAAAACTCAAAACTTCTGTTATTTTGTTGCACTTTACGACATTATTAATATAAATATAAACTTTTTAATGTTATCTATCCTTCTAATTGCGTTGATTTATTGTTTAATGTGTTAAAATAACTACCATCAATAAAATGTATTATATGTAAATTTAAAGAAAGATCATTTGTGAAAAAAATATTATTAACCACTTTATCATCAATACTTGTTGCAAATATATTGACTGCGTGTAATTCAGGTGCTAGCTCAGTAACTCCTCCTAATGTTAATGATAATAAGGTATTAACAGATAAATTTTGTAAACAAATGAGTGCTGGGTATGCTTCAAAAAAATATAATATCAAAGACTCTAAAGGTAAGCTTCATAAAGCCATAGAAACTTGTAGTAACTGGCATTCTTTTTCAGAAGGTAATCAAACACAGACAGTGACAAAATCAAGTTCAAGTCTTAAAGGTGGTTCAAGTGCACCTTACTTGACTGGTAGTAACACGGTGCTTAATTGGGGTCAAGGTTCGGGTAATAGTATTACATGGGTTGCTGAGTGGGTTGCCCCGTGGTGGGAAACAAATTATATTACAACAACAGGTACCGGGGCAGGTAACACTTCTCAACAATCAACAGGTCCAGGTAGTATTACAACCCCTAGAATATGTTTAGGGGATGCCCAATATAATGTAAGCGGAACTGTATTTACCAATGTTAACGCTTCTTACACAAATGATGGAGAGGGTACTACAGGGGATATCGTATTTCAATACCCTGTAACATACATAAATTATTGTAGCCAACAGGGTACTACAGCTGGAAATTTTGATCATTATTCAAATGTGATTAATACCTACGGAGGAATCACATTGGACCAACTATGGGATTCGGATACAAATTTCAATAACTGCACATATAATACAACAAATCCAGGTACAGGTAGCAGTAATACATCAATGACATGTAATGTTAATGAGAGCGGCACTCTAGTTATACAACCATCAGAAACATCATCAGATTCAAAAACCAGTTTTAATTCTTGGAATATGAATGCTACCTGGACTTGGGCTCCAAATCAGAACCCGAATGATAAAGTCCATAAATAACAAAAAATTAACAAGAATTTTGAACAAATAATATCGTTTATTATGCGTTCAACAACCATAAGACAAAAACCGAAAGTTTCTAGTTATTAAACACCCTATTATTGTAATTGATAATGGGGTATTTTTATTTATAATAATTTATATTTTTATATTGTGGTGTAAGATGAATAAAAATTTGATTGAATCAAACACATTAGATGATGTACTTGAATGGTGTTGTAAACGCCGAGAGTATTATGTTCTCTGATGAGATTTCACCTCAATTATCTAAATATTGCACTATGTCAAATACAATGGTGCTTGACATAAGGCTATAGCTTATAATTAATAGCAATATCTGTAATAAGAATCCCAAGTTACTCCCAGAGGTATAACGAGTATTACTTGGGTGAAAAGGCTCGGCTTCTCGCGCATTCTGAAATCTCAAAATTTAAGTTATCTTTTGGTTGTCGGTTAAATATGTATTTTTTGCATTAACAACATAGCAAAGCTCTATTTTGGAGTTCTGCTCATGTAACCACTATACGTTTTTACATGTTTAGAAAACGACAATAGTTGAATAATTTAACCGCAACTAAAATTCAACCCCATAAATCAACAGCAATATATAAATCACCATATGATTTTACTTTAACAATATTTACGCAAAGTTATCAAATATGACAACATGGCTATATGAGCAAATAACAAAGTGGCTAGACAATCAAAGCACATTTAAAAGTGTGTTAACATATTGTTATGATTCATAAAAATAAGTATATAAATAGTTCAAAAATTTCAGAAGCTAAATTTAGAGAAATAATTAGGTATTTTGTGGCGGATTTATCCGCTACACAAATATCAAATCTATCTGGAATCAGTCGTAATTCTATTAACAAATATTTGATGGGTATTAGACAGCGTATTTATGATTATTGTTTAGTTGACTCACCATTTAGTGTGCTTGGTGATGTTGAACTAGATGAAAGTTACTTTGGTGCTCGCAGAGTACGTGGTAAACGTGGGCGTGGTGCCTATGGTAAAACCATCGTCTTTGGTCTATTAAAACGTGGTGGCAAAGTTTATACAGAGATAGTGCCTAACTGTAAAGCAAATACATTACAGGATGTTATTAGAGGTAAAGTTGCTGTTGATTCTATAGTTCACACAGATGGTTGGCGTGGATATGATGGATTAGTAGATATTGGTTATGATAAACACTTTCGTGTTAATCATAGTAACAATGAGTTTGCTAATAAGCAAACTCATATAAACGGCATAGAAAGTTTTTGGTCTTTTGCTAAAACTAGATTAATTAAGTTTCATGGAGTTTCTAAAAACACGTTCAATTTACATTTAAAAGAGTGTGAGTTTAGATTCAATTATAGAAACCAAAATCTCTATGCTATAATATTAAAATTGGTTAGATTTAATCCGCTTTGATTGTCTAGCCCCTAACAAATTACATATTATAATGACATAGTCATGCAAGACATAGCTAAACTACCAAAAACGTTACAGGCTAAATATATTCACTCAGTAATGTTAATGGCTGATGTTGGTGCTAATCTTGGTATACCACACACTAAAGCAATGGGAAAAGGATTATTTGAATTACGCTTAAAAGGCGCAGAGGGTATTGCAACTCTACTTATCGAATGATTAGCGTAATTTAAAACTGTGCTGTTCTTAGTCTTTATTTATCATTTGAAACACCTTGTAACAACATTTGTTATAATGCTATAATTATTTAACTAAATGATAGAATTTATACGCTAGAATTTTTAAAATCGTCTAAATTACCGTCTAAAGAAAAAGTTAACCGTAAATTAGCGCATGCAAATCAAGATGTTATAGAATGCGCAATATAATCTATTCTTATATGTTATTTACAGATATTCTGTCATTGTTTTATGTTAAAATAATCTAAATTATATATATTATATATTGATATGTGCTACATATCAAATACATACTTTTCAAATAAAGGTTTTATTATGTCATTAAAATGTGGTATCGTTGGTCTTCCAAACGTTGGTAAATCTACTCTATTTAACGCACTTACAAAAGCAGGTATCGCTGCTGAGAACTATCCATTTTGTACAATTGAACCCAACGTTGGTATAGTAGAAGTTCCTGATCCACGTATGGCAGAATTAGCTAAAATAGTAAATCCAGAGCGCATACAACCAGCTATAGTGGAGTTTGTAGATATTGCTGGGCTTGTTGCTGGCGCATCAAAAGGCGAAGGTTTAGGTAATCAATTTTTAGCCAACATTCGTGAAACAGATGCTATTGTAAACGTAGTACGCTGTTTTGAAGATGGTAATATCATACATGTAAGTGGTAAAGTGGACCCAATTGATGATATTGAAGTTATCACTATGGAATTAGCTTTAGCTGACATGGCTACAGTTGAAAAAACAGCACAAAAAGAGGGTAAAAAAGCTAAGTCTGGCGATAAAGATGCGCAAAAACTTATTGCAACTTTAGAAAAATTACTACCGCATTTGAATGAAGGTAAACCAGCTCGCACACTAAAACTAGATGAAGAAGAATTAGCTCTTATCAAGCCTCTTTGCTTATTAACGATAAAACCTGCAATGTTTGTGGCTAATGTTAGCGATGATGGTTTTACCAATAACCCTCACCTAGATAAATTAACCGCTTATGCAGAATCACAAGGTGCACCAATAGTCGCTATTTGTGCGGCTATAGAGGCTGAGATTGCAGAGCTTGAAGATGCTGACAAAGCAGACTTTTTAGCAGATATGGGGATGGAAGAAGCTGGTTTAGATCGTCTAATTCGTGCTGGATATAATTTACTTGGTTTACAAACATATTTTACAGCTGGTGTAAAAGAAGTACGTGCATGGACTGTAAAAATTGGTGCTACAGCTCCACAAGCAGCTGGTGTAATTCATACCGATTTCGAAAAAGGCTTTATTCGTGCTGAGGTAATTGCTTATAATGATTACATCCAATATAAAGGTGAACAAGGATCAAAAGAAGCTGGAAAAATGCGCCTAGAAGGCAAAGAATATATAGTAAAAGATGGCGATGTAATGCACTTCCGCTTTAATGTTTAGATATTATTAGTATATAACTCATCAATAAATAAACTTTATTTACATACAAATCAGAAGCCTAAATTTTTTTATAAACTTTAGGCTTTTATTTTTTTTAGAAACAAGTTAAAATACTAATTGCCCTGCGGTTTCTGTGTATTTGCGTTATATTCTCGAACCAATGATGATCCTTTATAGGTAAGCTTCCATACAGTGGGCGTTGTATTGTTCTTAGGAATGATCCCAAAGCTGTAAGCATACCTAAACTTTAAAGTCGGTTCATCAGAATATGCTGCATGCGTTCCTCGTGGGGCTTCTAATACTCTTCATCTTTGAATCTTGAACGTTGTTGAGTCTCAAAAAATGATCCTCATGTACATATAGTACATTTCGTCACATTTTATTTTCAACTCCCCTAGTTCACAATTCAAATATTTCAAGTATAGAAATTATAAATTTAAAATACAAAACTCTAAAAACATTAGAAAGATAACCAAATGGAAAATCCTATTTTATTCATTATTCCTGGAGCTTGTTCTCTTGGTTCACAAGTTGCACTTGAATGGTTAAATATTCCATATCAAGTATCAGTTACTACACCAGAAATTCGCCAAAGCGCAGCTTTTCGTAAAGTAAATCCGATGGGAAAAGTTGGAGCATTAAAAGATGGTGAAGATGTGGTTGGTGAGAATTTAGCAATCTTGCTATATATTGCAGATAAATATAACCTAGGAAATCATTGCCCATCAAAAAATGGTACTAGACAACAAGTTTATCAATGGTTATCATATCTATCATCTACATTACATCCTGTATTTGGACATTTTAATTATCCAGATAGATTTATTGCTGCTGAACATGCAGAAAACCTGCGTTCACATGCTTTAGAAAGATTACATACACAGTTACAATTTATTAACGATAGCATAAATGAACATGGTTATTTATTAGGTAAAGAACCTACAATTGTTGATGCACAAGCATTTGGTTTACTACGTTGGACTTATAAAGCTGCTCGTGGTGAAAATTTAGTTGACACGAATAAATATACAAAGTTACAACAATTTTTTGCCAATATGAAAGCGCAAAAAGCTATACAAAATGCATTAGCTATTGAAAATCAGCATCTTGAATTATTAAAAGATAGTAAATTTGCAGGATATTTTACGTTTTAATAAAATTTAGAAAAACGTAATATACTCGAAGTATTTTAATTCTGTACTAGGAACACCAATTAAAACTGCGACGAAGTGCACTATATGTGCATAAGAAGCAGTTTTTGAAGTGTGTGACAACGTACATAATTAAAAGACAAAGAGTATCTATAGTATACCTTTGGTTGATGGCAATACATCACTAGTTTGTTTTATCGCTTGATTTAATGCTTTAGCGCATGCTTTAAATAGACCTTCCACCATATGGTGAGAATTCTCACCAGTTGCTTTTAAATGAATCGCGGCTTGTAATGAATCAGATAAGCTCAAAAAGAAATGTTCAACCATCTCAACAGGAAAATCACCGATCATAGGCGTGGGGAATTTTGCATCAAATTGTAAAACACCTCTTCCACTTAAATCTAAATTACAGCTAGCAAGAGATTCATCCATTGGCACTGCAAACCCATAACGATTAATCCCTCGTTTATCGCCTAATGCTTGACGTAACGCATTACCAAGAGCAATCGCTACATCTTCTACAGTATGATGATAATCAATATGGGTATCGCCAATTGCTTGCAAATTCATGCTAAAACCACCATGTTTAGCTAACTGATCTAACATATGATCAAAGAAACCAATTCCAGTGCTAATTTTTATCGGTGAAGTTTTATCTAAATTTATCTCAACCAAAATCTTAGTTTCATTCGTATTACGTACTACTGTTGATGTACGTTCAACTTTAGCAACATTATTACCACATCCAAATGCAGCTAATAATAGATCGTTTTCTATAGGGCTACCTATTGTAATACGTAAAGTATTAGGAATATCACGATGACGATTACGAACAATAATCCCCTTACCTAATAAATCTTTATAAATTTTATTAGCATCATTAACTTGTATCAATAAAAAATTAGCATCACTAGAGTAAACGATAATGTCATGCAATTTTGAGAGTTCAGCAAAAACACGATCACGCTCAGAGATCAAAATATCTATACGACTCTTAGCTAATTGCAAACCGTGTGCCGACATGGTTTGTAATGCAACCCTAATACATGGCTCTGCTAATGGATATGGTGCCATCACCTTACAAATTAATTCAATAATTGGTTTCTGTGCCAAAATACTACCCAAGCGCACACCGGCAAAAGCAAATGCTTTAGACATAGTCTTCATAACCACCAAGTTATCATACTTGTCCATAAGAGCTATAGCCGATTGATACTTACTAAACTCAAGATATGCTTCGTCAACGGCTAAAACAATTTCTGGTTTTGCTTTTAAGATGTATTCGATTTCAGCCAGACTCATAGAACTACCAGTTGGATTATTTGGTGTACATAAAAAAATAATTTTTGTATTATTATCACAAAGCCCAAGCATTTTATCAATATCTAATTTAAAATCAGGAGCACTTCCTAATTCTAATTCGCGTGTTTCAATACCTTGAATGTCGGCTGCAACTTTATAATAAGAAAACGTTGGTTTAAATGTAACTATATTATCTTTATAGGCTGTACAAAATACACGGATTAAAAGTTCAATACCTTCATCCATACCTCGTCCGACAAAAACCTGCTCAGTCTTAACTCCGTAGAAATTTGCCATACGGCTTAATAAACCAATAGGTTGGGGATCTGGATAACGATTTACCAATGACATTTCTGCAGTTTGAGGATAAGGCACCCAAGGATTTTCATTAGCATCAAGTGCTACTAAACCAGAACTATCAGCCAACTCAGAGCGTGCAGACACATATGGCGCTAATTTTAAAATTTCTGGGCGAACTTGTTTATTTAACCACTGCATACTTATTACATTTCTTTCTTATTTAATTAAAACATTATACAAATAATAAAATATTTCTCATATATATAAATATGAGAAATATTATTAATACTCTAAATATAAAGCGCTTATTTAATTGCTGGTAATCCATTTGAATTTAAATAGTACCCAACAGGCGCTTTTTTAGTATATGTCACATCAGCGCGTCTATTTTGCGCTCGTCCTTCTTCGTCTGCATTAGAAAATTTCTCGACTAATTTACCATTTGAAGTTGCTTCAATTTGACCAGAATTAGCCCCTTTAGCTATTAAAGACTTCTTAACTGCATCAGCACGTCTCTGACCTAAAGCTAAATTGTACTCTACAGAACCAACATCATCTGTACTACCCTCTACTTTTACATGAGCCGATGGGTTATTTGCTAAATAATCAGAATTATAATTAACTACTGCATCATACTTAACATCTACATCATAACGATTTGTATCAAAATAAACAGAGTTTGATGATAGTGTATTTTCTGAGCCTGAGTTATTACCATCATTATTGCTAGTAGTAACATTAGCATCAGCACCACTATCGTAGCCAGATGAGTTACTATTTGCTGCTGAATTAGATGAATTAGCGTATGGATCGTTTGACCCAGATGTTGGTGCCTTATTACTTGAACATGCCCCAATAGCTAGTGTTAATGCTCCAATACATAATAATTTCTTATTCATTTAATTCTCCTTATTTTTTGTTTAGATAGATATTATAATGCTAATAGCATATTTATCCAACCATTAAAATTTACAATCCACCAATAATGCTTAAATACAATAACTTATATTAGTATATCCATTCTTTTACAAATTGATGTTCTAGAATACTTTTAGTATACTCAATTACAATTTGATGCTTAGAAACATAACCATATTTAGCAAACCGAATTACAATAGGTGCAAACATAGCATCAATTAGACCAAACTCGCCAAATAAAAACTTTCCCGTATTCTGATATTTTGATCTTTGTGATAACCAAATAAACTCAATTCTCGCAATCTCTTTTTGTAGATCAGGAGAATCATTATACGAATCTTGCTTAGTTAATGTAAATGGCATAGTACTGCGTATAGCTATAAAACCAGAATGCATCTCATTTACCAAGCTTCTAGCAAGAGTTCTTTCTTTTAGATTACTAGGATATAAATTAGCTTCAGGGAATAGCTCATTCAAATATTCACCGATTGCTAATGAATCTCCTATATATAAATCATTATGAATTAAAAGAGGTACTTTTCCAGATAATGAATATTGTAAAATTTCTGTTTTATAGTTTTTTGATGATAAGTTAATAAATTTAGTTTCAAAGTTAATGCCAATAATCTTTAACATTAACCATGCTCGCATTGACCATGATGATTGTTCTTTATTACCCGAAATCAATAAAAATTTATCACTCATACTAACTCCAATTAAGTACCAAACTTAAGTTTATATTACTATATACCATTCATAACATTTTATTTACTCAAGTGCTTTAACCTAACACTCACAGCATTTTTATGTGCATCAAGGCCTTCCAAATCGGCTAATCTCTCAACAGTAGGCCCTAGATTACGTATACCATGTTCAGATAAATTTTGGTACGAAATAGCTTTCATAAATGCAATCACATCAAGTCCACTATACATTTGTGTATAACCATATGTTGGCAAAACATGATTTGTTCCACTAGCATAATCACCCACAGACTCAGGAGTCCAAGCTCCTACAAATATAGAACCGGCATTCATAACTTTATTTAATAATTTATCTGCATCATCTATTTGTAAAATTAAATGTTCTGGTGCGTATTGATTAGAAATAGCAAAAGCTTCATCTATATCATGAGCCAAAATAATTGCACTTTTAGATAATGCTTGCACTATAATTTCTTTACGAGAAAGGTATGCCGTTTGACGCTCAACTTCTTTTTGCACGTCTAATATTAATTTCTCACTAGTCGTAACTAAAATCACCTGTGCAGCTATATCATGCTCTGCTTGAGCTAGTAAATCACTTGCTACAAAAATAGGATTAGCATTCTCATCCGCAATTACGAGGACTTCAGATGGACCCGCTGGCATATCCATTGCAGCGCCACCATAATGTTGTGAAGCTTGAATTTTTGCCTCAGTAACGTATTTATTACCCGGGCCAAAAATTTTGTACGTTTTTGGAATAGTTTCAGTACCAAAGGCAAGTGCTGCAATGGCTTGTGCACCACCTACTTTATATACAGCATCAATTCCACAAGCTCGAGCCGCAAATAAAATAGCAGGATTTACTGAGCCATTTTTAGATGGAGGTGTTACTAATACCTTAGTTGGGCATCCTGCAATATCAGCAGGAATTGCAAGCATCATCATAGTTGACACAAGTGGTGCAGTACCACCTGGAATATATAAACCAACTTTTTCTATAGGGCGATAAATTTTACCTAGTTTACGACCTTCTGTTTCAAACTCAAAAGGCTTAGGAGCACTTATTGTATGATATTCACGAATATTTTTTATAGCCGTTAAAATGGCTTTTTTATCTTCTTCTGGTAGATTTTTAGCAGCATTATATTCTTCTTCACTTACAAGTAAAGAATCTAATTTAACTTTATCAAATTTTTCAGCGTATTCTAATAATGCTATGTCGCCTCTTATTCTAACATCATTCATAATCTCATTAACTAATTTGGTTAATGCAACATCATCACTACTGCTACTACGGCTTAAAACTAACTTTTGCTCATCTAATGATAATCTACTCCAAACAACTACCTTCATCTTCTACCTATCTAAATTTATTCTTTAAACTTTATCAGCTACATATTTAATTAATAATATATATTATACCGCTTAATACATAACCATGTCCACGTTAGCAATTTAAATAAAACCTTGATTTATTAACAAATACCACCATCATAACTCTAAAAGTGATTATAATTATGTAACTATAGCTATCTCATTTTTAAAAACTTAGTTATAATCCAAATAAAAATCTGGAGGTCATACAAATGGTAAAAAATAAACTTACTACTTATCAAAATGAAGTCATTTTAAAATACCAAACTTATAATGGCTTATTCTTAAATTTACCATTTGCTGACGATATGCAAGCTGGTCAACGATTACCAATTTTTACAAAAGTATGTCAAGAAATGATTAATTCTGGAGAATCTATTCCTGACGCTGTTGAAAAATTTTTGCAACTAGTCCCAATCAAAGGTTCGAATAATCTTAAATTACTCAATAAATTTTTACAGTTCATCGAAAGACAAATCGTTTTATTTGATGCATTAGAAAATCAGTCATTCAATAAAATTAATGACCTCTCAGGTAAAGGCTCTATTGATGAATTATTACAAAATATTTCTACCAAAGAGCATTTGAAACCTAAATTAGAAAGACTATTAAAAGAACATAAAGCCCGTTTGGTATTAACCGCTCATCCTACACAGTTTTACCCTAAAAATATTTTATCTATTATTAACCGCTTAGAAAGCGCTATTGATAAAAATGATTTACTCCAAATTCATAATCTTTTTTTACAGCTAGCTCTTACAAGCTTTCATAATAAAAATAAACCTACTCCTAGCGATGAGGTTACTAGCGTCATTTGGTATTTAGAACATATTTTTTATCAGATATTACCAATAATACAAAGTAAGTTAGATAAAAACAACTCTAATTTAGAATTAGGTTTTTGGCCAGGTGGTGATAGAGATGGAAATCCATATGTTACGCACAAAATAACATTAGAAACTGCTGATAAACTACATACTTCATTAATGAAGTTATATCATGAAGATATATATCAATTACGGACAATTTTAACATTTGATATAGTTCACGACTCCTTAACTACTATTTGTGCAAAAATTAAAAAAGATGGCTATAAAACCAGTGAAGAGATTATTAATGAATTAGTAGAAATAAAAAATATGTTAATGGATAAATATCATGGCATATTTCATGAACATGTTGATGATGTTATATTAAAGATAAAGATATTTGGCATAAATTTTGCAAAACTTGATATTCGTCAAAATAGCGCTATTCACCGTCAAGTAATTCATAATATTTTCATAAATAATAATTTATGTAATAATTATCTTGAATTAGCTACTGAGGAACAATTTTCACTTTTAAATAAATATTGGCAAAACAAGCTTGATATCATTACAAATAATGAATTGGATAGTGAAGTTATAAATACTATATATGCTATTTCAGAAATACAAAGTAAATATGGTGCATCAACAATAGAGCGTTATATAATTAGTAATACTGATTCAGCAACAAGTATTCTTGAAGTCTTATGGTTAGTAAAATTAGTAAATAATACGCTTCCAGAAAACAAACAAATAAGCCTACAAATTATTCCACTTTTTGAAACTATTGATGATTTAAAACATGCTATGAATATCATGGATACACTATATAACAATTCATATTATCATGAAAATCTGATAAAACTTAAAAATAGACAAACTATTATGCTTGGGTTTTCTGATGGCACAAAAGATGGTGGCTATTTAATGGCAAATTGGTCAATTTTTAGGGCAAAAAAACAGCTCAGTGAGCAAGCAAAACAACAACAAATAGAAATTACATTCTTTGACGGAAGAGGTGGACCGCCATCTCGTGGTGGAGGAAATATTTATAATTTCTATCAAGGTATGGCTGAAGAAATTCGCGCTTATGACATACAATTAACAATTCAAGGACAAACCATCTCTGCTAATTTTGGCACTCCTGATTCTGCTGTATATAACTTTGAACATCTACTTAGCGCTGGTGTTTCAGGTAGACTCTTACAACATTATAACTGTGTTTTTGATTATGATAAAGAAGAGTTAATTGATGAGCTGGCTAATTACTCACTTGAAGCTTATTTAGAATTACGCCACAATGAATTATTTTTAGATTATTTACAAGAAATTACCCCTCTAAAATACTTATCTGATGCAAATATTGGCTCAAGACCAGCCAAGCGCTCAAATGACAGCAAGCTACGTTTAGAGGAGTTACGCGCCATTCCATTTGGTAGCGCTTGGATGCTGATGAAACAAAATATCTTAGGATACTATGGATTTGGAACAGCCATTGATAAGCTAATCAAAAAAGATAGTAATAATTTAGAGCGTTTACAGTATTTGTATGAATGTTCACGCGTATTCAAAGGATTAGTTGATAACTCATTAGAAAGCCTATCTAGCACTGATTTTTCATTTAGTGCACATCTAGCAAAAGATGTAAAATATGGTGATTTTTGGCATAAATTAAAAAATGAAGCTGATTTATCTATTAATATGCTTACAAAAATAACAAAAAGCAAAGAGTTAATACATGACGAAGTAAAACATTCTTCAAGCAAGCATCGTACAGAAATTATCAAACCATTACTATTTATTCAACAATATGCTATGGAAAAACTACGTAATATACCTCCTGATGACGAACACTACCGTTGGTACGAGCATTTAATAAAAAAGGCAATCGCAACAAATATTAATGCTAGTCGTAATTCCATATAAAAAACATTGATTGGCCTGTATTTTTATATCTTACAAACATTTAATAAATAAACCTGCTTAAAGATTTTAAGCAGATTTATTTTGCTTAACTCATATATTATAATTTATCCAAAAATGTACTCAAAGCTTCTAGCTTAAGCTTAAAAAATAACTATGAATAAAAGAACAGTCTGATAATTCTGGATGAAATGTACATGCTAATTTATTACCTTGTTGAACCAAAACAGGTGAACCTTCAAAGCTTGCCAGTGCATTTACTTGACTACCAAAATCCAAAATTTTAGGTGCACGAATAAAATGTGCGGAAATTATCGCTTCACTATTTGTACCAGTAAACGCAATATCAGAAGTAAAACTATCAATTTGACGACCATAACTATTCCGAGTAATTATGAAGTCCATAATTTCAAGTGCTTCCTCATTACCATAATCAATTTTGCTAGCAAGTAAAATAGCACCAGCACAAGTACCCATAACAGGTTTCTTATTACAAAAATCTTTTAGAGCATCCCATAATAGATGTTTTTTTAACATAATTCTCATAGACGTAGATTCGCCACCAGGAATAATTAATCGATTGATATTAGATAAATCATCAATAGTTTTTACCAAAATTACATTACAACCAAGAGATGTTAAAATTTTTCGATGTTTCTCAAAAGCCCCTTGTATCGCTAAAACACCTACGCATTCTTTAATCATGGCTACCAACCACGATTAGCAAATGTACCAGTTTTGTTTATTTCATCCATATTGATACCTGTAATAGGCGTACCAATATCTTCAGAAATTTCAGCTAATATTTGTGGGTTATTATAATGCAATACGGCGCTTACTATTGCATTTGCACGTTTTTGTGGATCTGATGATTTAAATATACCTGAACCAACAAATACTGACTCAGCACCCAATTGCATCATTAAAGCAGCATCAGCTGGAGTTGCAATGCCACCGGCTGAAAAATTTGGCACTGGTAATTTGCCATATTCGTGTACATAAAGAATTAAATCATATGGAGCACCAAGATTTTTAGCAATGGTCATTAGCTCTTCTTTTGGAGCCAATTGTACTTTTCTAATATCTGATAATAAAGTACGCATTTGTGAAACAGCTTGAATAATATCACCAGTGCCAGCTTCGCCTTTAGTACGAATTAGTGCTGCACCCTCGCCTATACGGCGTAGTGCTTCACCCAAATTAGTACAACCACACACAAACGGCATTTTAAAATCATGCTTATTGATATGATATAAATCATCAGCAGGTGTTAAAACTTCGCTTTCATCACAAAAATCAACACCAATCGCTTCAAGTATCTGTGCTTCAACAAAATGTCCAATACGAACTTTTGCCATAACTGGAATAGAAACAGCACTCATAATATCTTTTATCATTTTTGGATCAGAAGATCTGGCAACACCACCAGAAATACGAATATCGGCAGGAACTCTTTCAAGTGCCATGACAGCAACTGCACCAGCTTCTTGGGCAATTACAGCTTGATCAGGAGTTACAACATCCATTATAACTCCACCTTTTAACATTTCAGCAAAGTTGACCTTTGACTGCCATGAAGTAGCATTCATTTTATACCTCTCTTAAATTTACTCTTAGTATTTCAACCATGAACTTTGTCATAATTAAAATACTTCAAGTCTGTTTTTATTAATTTATTATTTTTTATAAGTTTAGAGTTTAATTATAGTACTCGCAGTATTTCACTCTTGTAGTAGGAATACAATAAAAAATATGACGACATGTACAAATCGTACATGAGGAATATTTTTTTGAAGTATGACAACCTACACGATTGAAAGACCAAGAGTAACTATGCCATCATTTTTTCGATGGGTAATACCAATATCGAACTAGCACCTATACTCTTTAATTTCGTAATTGTATCCCAAAAAATACCTTCTTTACAAACTACATGTACAGCAACTTTCTCATCATTACCATGTAAATGTAAAACTGTCGGAGATTCACAACCAGGTAATATTTCTTGTAATTTACTAATTTGTGCCTTATCTATATGTAGCATAATATATTTGCTATCTCTTGCATCAATAACGCTTTGCAATCTAAATACAAGCTCATCAATACGTGAACGGATTTCTGTGTCCACATTTTTATTAGCTATTAAAACTGCTTCGCTTTCAAAAATCACCTCAAGCTCAACTAGTGCATTTTCTTTTAGTGTTGCACCAGTTGAAACTAAATCACAAATTGCATCTGCAATCGCAATCTTTGGAGCTAACTCTACAGAACCATGCATTACTAAGATTTTTGCTTCTACATTATGCTTAGCTAAAAAGTCACGTAATGACTCTGGATAAGATGTAGCAATTGTTTTTCCATGTAAGTCATTAATACTTTTTATAGTACCTTCTTCTGGGACAGCAATACTTAAACGACAATGAGCAAATCCAAGTTTAGTAATAACTTCAAGATTATGATTAGGATTTTCTAAAATATATTCAAAATAACCATTTTCACCAACAATACCAATATCACTAGCATCACTATCCACAAATCCAGGAATATCATCATCACGAATAAGATAAAAAGAAGTATTTAATTCTTTTGATTGAATCAAATAATGATTTTTTGATGAACGTAATTTAAAACTACATTTATTTAGTAATTCAAAGCAACCTTCTGATAATTTACCAGATTTCTGCAATGCTATTCGCAATCTTTGATTTTGCACACTACCACCTCCAAATAAAAATTCAAGTCATGATTATAATACATACCAGGCTTAGCACTGTTCATTTTAAAAAAACACCGTAAGCAACACGCTCCAGTTTAAATGTTGCAATTAATCCACACAACCCAGCCACCAGAATCACTGCTATTACAACACATATACTGATGCATGACACTACACTAAGCTCATATATCACATTTAATTGTATTTTTATATAAATATATGTTGTATAATATCCATATTGGCTAGATAATACACCCTGTGTAGCTATTGAGTTGCACACGGTTTATATTGTTTAAAAATAAATAACTGTTAGCTATGTGTAATTATTTGTTTCTTTTTTACATAAAGGATTAGCATAATGAAGCCTAAGAAACTTAGTATATTATTATTTGGTTTACTCAATGGAGCGTTGTTGTCATCATGTAATGATAACAGTGTTGGTTCAAGTAATCAAGTTGCAAATAAGCAAATAAAAGGGCAGCAGAATGTCAAGTATGATAATGATAAAGTAGATGGCGTTTGGGCTGCAGTCAATGGCTATGATGGTGCAGCAATCAACCCTACTATAAACATGCTTTCGCAAAATAATACAGATTCTATGATGACTTTTTTAGGTTGTGAGGATGTTTCAGGCTCAGAAAAAGCTACATACAATCTAAAATCATTTACTGATAAACCAATTAGCTATACTAAAACAATTCCTTCTAAATTTCAGGAATTTGCTGACAATTATAGCGGAGGTTATCTAATTGACTCACTAGACAGACAAGAAACACTACAACAAATCAAGTTTGATGGTGGGGATTATTATGGAGATAATAAAAAGCAATGTTATTTTGCGATAAGTAATCAAGATAATTTAAAACCATTATATGTCAAACTAGTATTAGATACTAAAAAAATAGCAACTTATGATGTAACTCAGGGTTTTAACACATGGCAATCAAAACCAATTGAAGATTTATCCAAACTAAGTGCAAATACTAAGACTACTATGCAGAAATTGGTTGATCCTAGTTATAGCGCTCAAGCAAAATTACTACAGAATGTTAATCTAACGCCAACTTATATAAATGGGCTAATCCAAGAATACTATGCTCAACTATCGATATGGGAAAAACGTTATATTATCCTACGCTATATTTCTTTTAAAGAAATCGGTATGCAAGGGGCAGTAATAGATACTATGGAGTTAAATGTATTACTTAAACAATTATTTTCTGCCAAAAATAATGAAATGCTATTTAATGAAATCTCTCAGCAGATAAAAAACAAGTATGTATTTGAAAATACAGAAGTATCTGAAGTAGGTTTTTTTAAAATGACAGAAGATTTGTATAATAAAGTTATATTGAACATAAAACAAGAAGTTAATGGTCTGGGTGAATTACCTCACCTTCGTTTGTTGAGTCAGGAGTCTTTTCAGCGTACCCGATATATATTCTCGATGAATGTTACTGTATCTACTGATAGCTATACTGATTATGTGTATAATAATATATCAGCAGAGATGGTGGAAAAAATTAACAACTATTTTGGGGGTTCAATTAAAGGTGAAGCAGATAGTGTTCTAGCAAATATAGCGGTAAGTCAAGCCGATAGAGAAATTCTTTTTACTCTTTGTACCATTCCAGGAGCAAGTAATTTAGGTACAGTAAATTGTACTCCATTAAAAGATACGGTATCTAAAACTAACAGAGCTGCATTTAACAAAGCAAGTAATTTTGAGAAGACTTCTATAAATGGCTCAGATATAGAAATGCGTAACTTTACTCAATTATCAAAATTAGAAGCTAGGATATCAGAAAATACAGTTAAGCGCACAGGGGGTTCATCTGCAACAAAAGCTATGGAAGAAATAGGGATAACCAAGATAGCTGGAGCAATGGGTGGTCCGATTGGTTTTATAGCAGAACAATTAATCTTAGATCAAGTAATCGGCTTGGCAATGCATGATGTATCTTCTCCTAAAGATGATATACGTGTAACAGGAATGCATTGGGATGTAGTAGACAGCTCTGATGTTATACGTTGGAATGCTAAAAACAAAAATAATCCAATTGCAGCTAATGCAGTTAAAACACCAATTGTTAATAGTTCTATGGCAAACGCAATTCGTGTATCTTATGCTCCCGAAGCCGGTGAAGTTCGTGACAATCAATTAAACTATACTTTGAAGCTAGATACACTATCAACTCCATTCATCAGACCAGATTCAG
>JAQUVM010000032.1 GCA_028693355.1 Burkholderiales bacterium | reverse complement strand
CAAGGCCCAAATTTATGTCCTAACGTGAAGCCTATTAATATTTAAATGATTTTATAGGTCACACTTAGATTAATAGACGCCTTTATAGTCTATTCTACTAGCCCCTGATTTTTTCAGGGGCTTTTTTTATTTAGAAAGGTTTTATCATGAGCAATTTTTTTGAAGAACTTGGTAAAAAGGTGGTTGATGAGTTAGCTCATGCAGCGGTTGAAGTGGTGAAAGATAGTATTAATAAAGGTGCAGAAGCTATTAATGAATTTTAGAAAGGTATAAATATGTGTACAGAGTTATTAGTTAAAGCAAAAGATAGTTCAGTTGTAGTTGCGCGTACTATGGATTTTGCAAGCCCAACAGGACAGAAATATGGTCTATTCAATGCTGGTGAAAAAGTCACCAATCCAGCAGAAAACCTTGAAGTTGGTAGTGTAAATATTCCATTTAAGGCAAAATTTACTGATGCAGGATTTACTCTTGCCGGTAAGCATTTTGGTGCTCGAATGATTAGTGATGGATTTAATAAGGAAGGCCTATCATTGGCTACATTATGGTTGCCAGATACTAAATTTGATACTAGTTTGAAATGTCCAAGTGATTGTATCTCTGGTTTATCATTACCTCAATTAATCTTAGGTAATTGTAAATCAATTACAGATGTAAAAGCATTGCTAAAAGATAAGCGTATCAATATTCCAACTGATGTATTGGTTACATTTGCAACAATTCATATTTCTATTACTGAGAAATCAGGCAAACAATCCGTGATTGAATTTGAATCTGTTGATGGTAAAGATGGCGTGCCGGTGTTTTATGATAATCCGTTTGGTGTCTTAACTAATGCGCCTAAGTTTACTTGGCATTTAACCAATATGCAGAATTATGTTGGCTTAACTGAAAAGTTTAATATTGAAAAAGGCGATATTTTAGGTACAACATTTGGTACTACAGGTTTTGGTAATAACTTACGTTCGTTACCTGGTGATATTACACCACCAAGCCGTTTTGTTCGCGCTACTATTTTAAAATCATTAGCCTTAGCTTATTCACAACCAAAAGATATAAATGAAGCTATGCTATTAGCTGACAAAGTAATTAGCCAAACTGTTGTAATCAAAGGTGCATCCGCTAATCATGGCACTATAAGCCCTGATTATGACTATACACAATGGACGGTGTTAAAAGATCTAACTAATTTTAAATTGTATCAAAAATCTGATACTGATTTGAATTACGAAGAATTAACCTGTGATCCATTGAAATTACAATGTGAATTGGCTGAGTGTGCTTAATTTGATAAAGTGAGCTAGGTGTAGCTCACTTTATTTGACTATATGTTATAAGTATAATCGCAAATTTTTAGTTATAAAATTATCTAAATCATTTTCATCTAAGAAACCATTAGATATTTTGTCTGCATAACCTCTGATATATGCCTCTGCTAGAAAATTGAACTTGTGTATATCTTTTTTGTATTTATCATTGTATGACAACTGGTCAAGTTGTTTTGAAATTAGATTTTTGAATTTAAAGAGATCCAAACAAATATGTTCTTTACTGCTATTATTTAAATTAATCATATATGGATGATTAAAATTGAATTTTTCTAAAGAAATAACTTCTTTATCTAATAGATGCTTTTCAAATGCTTCTTTAGCGTCTAAATTATTACACTCATTAAAATATGTATCTTCATCAATACCTGTTTCTAAGTGAAAGGTAACTTTATATAAGCCTACTTGTTCTCGGAATTTATAAAGAGGTATATATAGATTCCCATCTCTGAATTCCCATCTATCTGGTCTTTTAATGATGAAATTGAAAAGAGTAAAATATGTTTTACCTGATATGGTAATAGTCCAAGGATCATAATCATTTCTATATATAGTTTCTTCATATGACATATTTAAATAAGGTGTTCGTTGTAAGATTGTATCTTTTGCTAGATCATTTTGAGATTTATAGTTATACCCGTTAGATATTAATTCTCTAATGTATTCTCCTGTTTGTTTATTTTTATTAATAATTTCTAACTCTACATCATGTAAAATATCTCGTTTTTTATATCTAATAATTAAATTAGATTTTTGTAGAAACTTAGTGTTTGATAAAAACTCTGTGGACTGAGTGTCAAATTGTTTAATAATTTCTTTTATTTCTGATTCGTTGTAATCGTATATTGATTGTAATTCTTTTATTTTACGGTTATCCATATTTAATATACGAGTATGATTTGTGATTAGCTTGCCATCTTCATCAATTAATTCATATAACTGAATATCATTATTAAAATATGCCTCTATTCCATAGTGATTATTATCATTGGAATAGAGTAATTTAAAATTAAATTTAATATTTTGTATTTGTTGTTTCAATTTATTATCTCCTTATTAATGTTTTTTATAAAGTAGTAAGGTTGTTTTTTGACCCTACGGAGATATTATAATACATATGCATAATAGATGCAATGCATATGCATTATATTTATGAATTAGCTAACATTAATAGTCTATTTTATTTAGTTCACAGCATCACTACCGACACAATGAATCGTATCCATATCGCATGCTTCCCGCAAATCTTGCAAACAAACATATTCAAATCCATTTTCATCAGTTAAATACCTAACTGGATTAATTCCAAAATATTCAATTCGCTTTTGCATTTATTTTTTCCTTATAAAACTGTTCTATCATATTTACTGCTTGAGTATTATAGTAATACATAACGACATCTCTTGATCCATTCATGGCTTTTGATAGCCGAGCTTCACAATAATTTTGATTACCACGTAAACCTAATTTAGTTATTAGATGACCAACTGCACGTGATGATATTTTTAATCGTTCTGCAATTTGGGTAGGTGATAATTTACTATCATTTACTATTGGTAACATCATATCAAGTGGTAAGCCAGCTTGCTCATGTAATAAATGAGCTTTTAGCACTTGTTTACTTTCATCACTAATAATCATTCCGTCAATTTGCTTAACCGCAGCTTTTAAGAATGAAGCATTTAATTGTTTATTTACATTTGGTCGGTCGATTTTTACTGTTTCAGTGGGTGGTATAATTTGTAGGTTATGTGCCTTGCGTTCACATTCGATGAAATAGTCACGAACTTCACGCCCACGTGAACATCTACTTGCCATAGATATATGTTTAGCAATATCTAAAGTTACATAATATTCAATTGTATTTTGCTTTGTTTTTGAAAGCTCCCCTTTTTGGGGGGAGCGAATATAATCAACATTTTCAATAAGCTGTAAACTTGAGATTTGCTGTTTCATCCAATCTGAGAAATCTTTTTTAACTTCTAAAAATTTCCATAATTCACGAGCTGATACGGCATTTACTATTTCATTACCGATTCTTTGTGGTTGGATATTTATAAGTTGTTTTTCTGTAGGTATAGTTGTCTCATTTTTAGAATCATCGTGTTGTGGAGTAGTTGCTTGTTTAACTACTATTACGGTGCTTTGGTCAATACATTGCTCTAAAACATCTCCAGTTTGTACTCGCACATTATCTTTCAATCTATATTTATGAATGAACGGAATTACTGATTTTAGGATTAAGTCTCTGGTTTCATGTACGTAACTAGTATTCTCTGATAAGGTAATCAATTTTAGTACATCGCTTGGTTTAATAAACGGCTTTAATGTTCCGTCTGAGTAGTTGTCTGCATAGTCAATAATGTTAGTTATTTCAATATCAAAGTTATATTTATCATTGAGGTATTCAAGGCTACATTCTATTTGCATATCATTTAGAAAGTGTTTAGCACATATTAGAGCTTTTTCTAAATCAATGATATATAAGTTATTGAGATTACCATACGTGGTTTGATTATTGATAACAATACGAGCTGGTGCAAGTCTGAATTTATTAGACATGACGGTTTCCTTAGTTAATTTGTTTGATATTCACCTTAACGTTTGAAATTAAGGTGCTCGGGGATTCAAACACTGAACTAAGACAGCTGAGCTTATTTACCTTACGGTTATTTTATTCGCTCGCCCCCGAACATTGGTAGACCACTTTCGCGATGTCGCGAATATGGTTATCATCTCGTTGATATCAACGAATTGATAATATATGCTAGGGTATAGATATAAAAAAAGCCGTGTTATGCGGCTGGCTGTACCGCTTAGTTCTGGATGTTTGAAGTCCTTAAGCGGTATATTAAATTAAATCATCATGTTTTGTCAAATTTGTAAAAAAGATGTGCTTATTTGGCTTGTTTGTATCATTTTTGTACAGGCAACAAAAAACCTCGCTAGTGCGAGGCTACTTATTTTTTCTTATCGTGGTTAATCATCTTCTTTCGAGTTGCTTTAATCTCTTTTTTAACTTCTGTAATTTTAGCTTCAATAGCTAAATCTTCTGGATTTTTGTGTGTATTGTGAATTACGATATTACGAACTTCTTTTCCAACCTCTTTAGCTGCTTGGATCATTCCGTTTTCACTTTTTATGTTAGCTGATTTTATGCGTTCTGCTGTCTGTGTAACTCTAAACGTATTTGCAGCTAACTCAGTAATGCCCATATAGTCATAAAGAGTATCTTTCTTACCAACACCTTTATAATTTTTTAAATCAGTTATACTCATATTATACATTCCACGATAACCCGCATCTTTGAATATAGCGAATTTATCGCTACTCATTCCGTGGCTTTGAGCTATCCCTGACATGTATTGCTCACCATGTGTAAGCTTAGAGCGCTCTTCAAGCCGCTCCAATCTTTCAGCATATTGCTGTAATGCAATATCAACAAATTTTGCTAATCCAGCTTTAGCTATTGCAACCCTAGGTTTTTTATTATCGGCACTTAAAACACTTAACAAGCATGCAAATCTTGTTAGCTTATATGTTTTTATCCCATCTACTTCCATAGGAATAAATTCATCATCGCTATCAATGCCGCCAATTTGATCCATTGTTGCACGAGCTTTTTTAATAACAGACTTAAAGTTATCAAAATCTTTATATTCAAGATATTTTGACAGGTCATGGGCATACCAAAATCTGATTCCATTTTCTTTTGCAATATCTTCTATTGATAAATTTTGTCCAGTTGTCATTTTATACTACTTAATAAGTGTTATTAATTCGTTATTTTAACAAAAAATTTATATTAGCTTTCAGATATTTCACCAAATAAAAAAGCCCAGAATAATCTGGGCTGTCGTTAATTCGTTAATACTTACTTCTTTTCTTCCACGCCATTAGTCGCTCTGGCTCAACTTCAAAATATCCAAAATCTTCATCGATAATCTTATAGCTAAGACCATGATGTTTGATTATGTCTCCGTTATGAGTTCCGTCAACGATAATTGGGTGGTTTTTGTTTAATTTCATAATGTATATTCCAATAAAAAAAGCCCAGTTATAAAACTGAGCTTGAGGAATACAATTAAATATAATCTATATGAAATAGGGTATAGTTAATTGTACTTGTTTTTTTAAAAATTCTTATGACGTTTTTATGACGTTTCTGTACCTATCTAGTACCTATATAAACATAAAATATGTAGGTATAGAAAAACCACATAATAAGTCTATATGTAATTAATTCAATGTGTTAGTATGATTTTTATATGTTTGATAAAAACAATGGTGCGGAAGAAGAGACTCGAACTCTTACGCCTCGCGGCGCTGGAACCTAAATCCAGTGCGTCTACCAATTTCGCCACTTCCGCCTTTAGGTGAGATAGGTATTATATTTTATCTTGGACAACATTGCAAGATTATTTATGCTATTTCTATTATATATTAGCACTGTAGCTGTATATTGTGATATATATCAGCTTGTTATTGATTTATAAAATATAGGTGATTATATGGTTTTTATTATAAAATTATGAGACATAAGATTTTAATGCTAGTTAATAATTATACTTGTGCTGTTAGCTTGGTATAAGTTTTCTGCATTTTCAGCATCTAAGCTCAGGTTATTTAAAATAAAATCCACTTCATGCTTATGTTCATAATCAGTATTAATAATTAAATTATCATATTTACCATCAAGCACCCATTGACAAGATTTTTGAGGCATCAAGATAAATATATTGTTTAGATCTTGTGTATCTGTTTTTAAACAGTTACCAATATAGCTTGTATTAAGCTTGGTTTTTACTTGTAGGGACATTGCCTTGCCATTTTGTGTTTTAGCGATTTGTATATCATCAAATTTTACGAGAGATTTATTTATATTTATAATCTCAATATTATTATTTATTATATCTTTTATTAATGCCGATTCATTTTGATTGCTGAAGAAATGATCAATTTTGTTAATGTTTTTAGCATGTAGATAGGGGAGAACTACACTTGCAAAATTTTTATTTATATTCTCATTATTATTTCTATTTATGACTAAACTATATTGATTTTGGGTTGTAATAATTGCATAGCCTATATTTTGATTACTAAAGAGTGTGATGCTGGCTTGCCCGTTACTTAGTTTATTTTTTTGATAGCTAAATATAATGCTTATAATTAATAATCCAGCAAATATATTTTTGCCTCTAAAAGGTAGTGGTGTAATTAAGAGTATGATTCCTAAGTATGATAGTAGTACATTAGCAAGATTTGGTTTAGTTTGCCAATACATCGGTATATCTGATAATATCTCAATTGCTACCATGGCATAGTTTAGTAAATAGCATAGTAGTGTCACTATTGGTGTAATATGTAAAATAGAGCATATAAACATAAGAGGCGTTAATATGTTTCCTATGATAGGTATTGCCCATAGATTGGCAAGTGGAGAACTAATTGAGGTGCTACTAAAATAGTATAAACTAAGTGGGATGGTGGATAATGCCACTGCTAACTGCATTATGAACCATAGTTTTAGAGTATTAGATTTACTATATAAAGTAGTTACAATAAACATTGTAGCAATTAAAATATATGAAAACCAAAAGCCAATACTAAAAATGGCAAAAGGGTCAAATAAGAGTACTAATGATAGACTGATAATTAATTTATACATTAATGAAATATGATTACGGTTTATCAGCATATAACTGGCAATTATTATCATAAATAAAACACGTTGAGTTGGTATACCAAAGCCAGATATAAAGGCATAAAATGCTGCAAAAATTATACTTGCATATGCAGTTAAAACTTGTCTTGGTATTTTGCTAGTAGGGAATACTTTACATAGTAAATTAAAGATAAAAGCAAATGAGATTGTTATTATACCTAGTGGTAAACCAGATACACTCACTAGATGACTAATACCTGTTTGGCGGTATATATCCCATTCTTGTGTACTTATTTCACCTTGGTAACCAGTTACCATGGCGATAAATAAACCACTATATTTTTGTGAAGCAAGCGTTTGATTTAGATATTGAATTATGGATACGCGAATGCCATTTACTATACTGTTAAATGAATAATTTTTATCAAGTTTTTGTGGCTTTATCTTTAAATAGCTTTTTGCGAAAATATTTTTTGCGAATAAATATTGTCCATTATCAAAGCCTTCTTCATTATATCCAGATTTGATAGCTTGTAAGCTAGCTTTTATTTTATAGTTATAAGTTGGTTGCATGGTATTACTTTCACCGTTATAATATAAAATAATATCTTTACCTTTAAATTTACCGTCAGTAATATGAAATATAGTTTGGTAAAAATCATTTTTGATTTGAGTAGGTGAATTTACATAACCATTTAGGTTTATCTGAGATATTGATTGTGTTAATTGTTCTGAGGCTCTATAGTCAAATCTAAATGTGCTATATGAGTATCCACAGATAAAGATTAATCCTAGTTTTATAAGATTAGTTTTTGGATTGGCATATTTTTTACAAAGAAAGATACTAAGTGTAGATAATATAAAAATAGAGCCAGCAATTTGGTATGGGATGATATGATGATAGGCACCAAAAATGATGCCTAGCGATAAAATTATATAAGTAAGCATTATTTATTTTTAGCTAAATATCCATTAAGTAATAATAATCCTGCTAATGTTTTACCGTCAGTAATTTTGCCATTATATGCATCAGTTAGTAATTCATCTAATGGCTGAGTATATACTTCTAAAAACTCGCCTTCATCTAGCTTTGCTTCAGTAAATACTACATCGCGAGCTACATAAAATACAATTTTTTCGGTTGAGTAACCAATGCAGGGCAATATTTCACCTAAATAATCCCATTTGTCAGAAACATAACCAGTTTCTTCTAAGAGTTCACGCTTGCCACAAGTTAAATAATCTTCACCGGCATCAATTTTACCTGCGGGAACTTCAATCATGACCTGCGATACAGGAGTACGATATTGGCGTTCCATAACAATATTATTATCTTTATCTAATGCAAATATAGCTACAGCACCACTGTGCTTAATATACTCACGGAATGCGTGTCTACCATTTGGAAGCTCTACAGTATCCCGCATTACTTTCATAAAATTGCCAGCAAAAATTGGCTCAGATGAAATTGGTTTTTCAACTAAATGTTGGTCGTTCATTTTTAGTATCTTTTATTTTAATAAGTTTATTTTGGAAGTAATAAATAGAAATTTAATTTTATAATTAAAGATAAAGGGTAAAAAAGGAAACTAAATCATAAGCCGGATTCTGTATCAAACTTGCGTTCTATGCAATCATTCATCTAGGCTCATGATTACCCATGAGCTCAAGCAACCTACCCGCCTAACCAAGCTTACGCTATGATCAAGATAAAATCAAAAATTAGGCCTATTTGGTCTTGCACCAAGTGGGGTTTTGCCTGCCACTTGTATCACTACAAGCGCGGTGCGCTCTTACCGCACCTTTTCACCCTTACCGTTTACACGGCGGTATATTTTCTGCGCCACTTTCCGTAACCGCTTATCGCAGTTCCTGGACGTTATCCAGCACTTCTATCCTGGTGGTGTCCGGACTTTCCTCGATCATATTGCTACAACCGCGATTGCCTCATTAGTTTCCGACGTGATTCTATCATAATTTAGATTATGCGTGCTTGTATAGTGGCTAAATATGATTAAATTAAGATAGTCAACCTAAATATTTAGGTATATTTGATATGCGTAAATGACATTGTATTGGCAGATTAATGTTATACTACATCTATATTCTTAGATAGTTTTCTATGAGTATTAGTCAAATTAATTAATAATATTAATGAGGTAACTGAAATGGAAAAAAACTTAATTACTGCTGTTAGAACTGCTGATGTTATCGGTAAAGAAATAATTGGTAATGATGATAATAAGTTAGGCAAAATTGAAGAGCTTGTCATTAGTAAAGAGAAGGGTAACGTTCGTTATATCGTTCTTTCTCATGGTGGATTTTTGGGCTTAGGTAGCGATTTCTATACAATTCCATGGGGTTGTGTAAGTTATTGCTCAGAGAGACAAGCTTTTTATGTAGAGTTTAATAAAGATGTTTTAAGCAATGCCCCTGGTTTTAATAAAGACTCTTGGCCTGATTTTGCTAATACAATTTGGAGTAAGCCAACAGATGATTTTTATAATCATTATGTGACCTCTCATTCAAAAACAGCATGCGAACAAAGAGACTTTTTAAATGAAGGTGGAAACTCTCAGCCTTTAAATAGACCTTAGTAGTTTGATAAATTAAATGTAACCCAATAAATTAGTTATGATTTTAGAGATTTTTTAATATTAAATTATTTTGTACAGAAAGGTATTGTTATGAAATATATTATAGCCTGGATACTGGGCGTACCCGCAGGATTATTAATAGTAATTTATTTGCTTAGTCATTTCTTTTAGAGGTTACAAATATATCCAGCACTATTTTTGGTGCTGGATATAGAGATCTAATCCTTAAATAGTCAAATTTAATTGCTAAAATTTATACCCATCTTCTTAATCTATTCTGAATTTTAATACTCTCCTACAAGCTTTGTTGAACAAAGTGTATCTTATAATTTAGTTCAAATTTATATAATACTTAATATAGTCTATTGAATTAAATAACGCATCTAAACTCCATAAGTTTAATAAATATACCTTATAGATTGCAATAATTTAAATGTGTGGCGTACAATACATTCTTTATGTTTCAACAAAACAAAATACCTTATGCAACCTAAATCAAATTCAATATTACAGCGAACAACGCCAGTAATGATTTTAAAGTTCCTTTTTTTAATTTCGCTAAATGCAATTATTTTGGCATATGCAAATTCAATTTTCTCCTTAAAATTATCTGTTGATCTCTATTCTAAATATGCATTTTTAGTAAGTAATGCTGGAGTTGTGGCAATCTTTTTGACAATGGGATTTGATATGAGTGCCAGCAAATACTTTTCTAGCTATATTCATAATAATAATTATGCTCTTGCAAAAGGTTTTACTCATACTGCCTTAATACAAATATTAAAATCCTCTGCGGTATTTATAGTCTTAGCTGCTAGTTATTGGCTTATGGAACCATTTCTGGCAAATTTATTTGAGACGTATTTTCATACACATATTTTTAAAGGCAATATTATTATAGGATTGATAGTTGCAATATTTATTGCAGCTTTAAATATATTAATAATAATTTTACGTTGTTTAAGCACGCCTCTTTGGGGATATTTTTTAAGTGTTGTCTTACCTACATTATTAATTTTAGTAGCAGCAATTACCTTACCAGTAATAGTAAAAACAGAGGCAGATTTTAATCATGTTATGATGTTTTATGGAATTGCATACCTTGTTGCCGTAGCGGCGTGCGTGGCTATTTTAATTTTACTTATACGTAGCAAGCCACATTATCTTGTTAAGATGGAAATAGATTCAAATTGGTTTAAAATTAGTAAGGTAATGATGGTTTATTCTTTCATTATCATGCTTAGTAATGTTATACCCATAAATATTTTACAACTATATCAGGGTGTTTCTGTAAATAGTGCGCAAATGGCAACATTTGCTTATAGCTATAGTGTGCTTTATTTATTATTTAGTATTCCACCAATAATGACTAAAACAATTTTAAATCCAAAATTTGCTCCTTTGCATTCAAGTGGTCAATATAGTGAACTACAAAAGATAATAATTAATTCCAATAGGTTAAGCTTAGCTTTTAACTTTAGTTTAGTTTATTTAGGCATAGTTTTTCATAAATTTATTATTAATTTACTAAGTAATCAATTTAGTGATATATTAATCATTAGTCTTTTGATTGCATTATCTTTTATGCTTGATTTTAGTATTAATGCCAGCCGTAGTGCACTTCTATTACTTGGTAATGAAAAAAGCGTTATGAAAAATCGTGCTATAGTCGTTATATTACAATTATTTTTATCACTTATTGTAGGGTATTATTGGGGCGTATATGGTGTATGTATTGCATTAATTCTCATTCGTAATATTTCTTCAGTCTTGATGATACTTGAATTAAAAACCGCAGGGTATCGATCTTTTTAAAGCTTGAATCAGTAAATTATAGGATATTACACTCATAATCTGATTATAACTATATTTAGTATTTACAAATTATTTTCATTACCTGCAAAATACGTGGGGTATAATCCGTAATTATTAATTATTATGAGAAGTAGAAGTAGTCATGATTGAAGTTGGTGTGATTATGGGAAGCTCGTCTGATTGGGACGTAATGCAAAATGCAATTAAAGTATTAAAAGATTTTGGTATTAATTATGAAGCGCTTGTAGTATCAGCACATCGTACTCCAAACTTAATGTTTGAATATGCCGAAGCAGCAGAAAAACGTGGTATCAAGGTTATCATTGCTGGTGCTGGAGGCGCTGCACATTTACCAGGTATGGTTGCTGCAAAAACTATAGTTCCAGTTTTTGGGGTGCCAGTTCCATCTAAATATTTACGTGGTGAAGACTCTCTATTGTCAATAGTGCAAATGCCAAAAGGTATTCCTGTTGGTACATTAGCTATTGGTGAGGCAGGTGCATATAATGCAGGTCTATTAGCTGTACAAATGTTAGCAACGTATAAGCCAGAATTAGCTGCAAAATTAACTGAATTCCGTAATAAACAAACAGAAACTGTTTTAGCTATGGCATTGCCAGAGGTTGAGTAAAAATGCAAAAAACAGTTTTAGCTCCTAAATGTATTGGAATACTTGGTGGTGGCCAATTGGGTATGATGTTAGCTCGCGTTGCCAAGCAATTTGCTTATAAAGTGGCAATATTGGAGCCCGATGTTAATTGTCCTGCAAAGATGTATGCCGATGTTTTAATCAGTAAACCCTACGATGATAAAGAAGCCCTTGATGAGTTAGCTAAAATTAGTCAAGTTATAACAACAGAGTTTGAAAATGTGCCAGCTTTATCGGTTGAGTATTTAAATAGTTCTACGTCTGTATTTCCATCTGCTAATTCATTATTAATCGCACAAAATCGAATTAAAGAAAAAACATTTTTTAGAAGTATCGGTCTATTAACAGCTGAGTTTGCCATAATTCATGATGAAAGTGATTGTGATTTTGTGAGTGGCGACATGTTTCCGGCTATTTTAAAAACTACAACATTAGGTTATGATGGAAAAGGCCAAGCTACGGTTTATAGTCACGATAAATTAAAAGAAATTTATAATCAACTTAGCGGCGAATGTATTTTAGAAAAACGAGTTAAATTAAAACAAGAAGTATCAATTATAGTTGCTCGTAATCAAACAGGTAGTAAAGTCTTTCCTTTAATTGAAAATCAACATCGGAATGGTATTTTAGATGTTAGCTATATTCCAGCTCAAGTTGATGCAGACATTCATAAATTAGCACATGATGCCGCATTAAAAATAGTTGATGGTTTAGATTATACAGGGCTTTTGACTATAGAGTTTTTTATAACTGAAGATAATAAATTATTAGTTAATGAAATGGCGCCGCGACCTCATAATTCTGGACACATTACGATTGAAGCTGCAATTACATCTCAATTTGAGCAGCAACTACGAGCAGTATGTGGTTTACCGTTAGGATCTACCAAATTAAAGCAAAATGGGGCAATGTTAAACTTACTCGGTGATATTTGGTTAGATAGCACGATAAATCCCGAACAAGTTTTATTGGCAAAATATCCAGATGCTAAGTACCACTCATATGGTAAAACATCTGCAAAGGCAGCGCGTAAGATGGGGCATATAAGTATAACTTCAGATGATAGAAATTATTTAGAATCTTCTATTACTGATTTACAAAAAGAATTACATATTATTTAAATGCTTTAGTCATAAAAATAGCTCACTAATTAGTGAGCTATTTTTATTTAATGTGTTGCTTCTGCGGTTTTTAAAGGTGGTGAAATAATTTCAATTTTTTGGCTAGTCTGCGGAGACAAGATTAAACCATCACTAAATAGTTTAATTAGACTTATATAAACATCGTTTGATGCTGCTGATATATAATCAGGACTTTCTACCCAAAATAAACATTTAACTTCTACTCCGTTATCTATAAAACGGTTGATTAATACAGCAGATTTTTCAGTAATAGTATTGGGAATTTTATTTAAAGCTTCTTGAAGAGTTTGTAAAGCTTTATTTAAATCTTGTTTATTACTAATGTTGCACAATACTTCTGAACGTAATTGTCTATTTGAATAAGATTGGTTTTGTATATTATTTGTGATGAAAGTTTCATTTGGAATTAGTAAATCTGTACCATCTGGACGACTCATAACTACATAACGCATGGTAATTTTTGTAATAACGCCTGTATTATTATCAACAATCAATCTATCACCAACTTTTATAGATCTATCCATAAGGATAATAAATCCACTTAGGAAGTTACTTGCAATTTTTTGTAAACCAAAACCAATACCCACACCAACAGCACCACCTAGTACTGAAAATGCAGTCATATTAATCCCAATTAATGGTAATACAATTATAACCGTAAATATAAAAACAATGATTCGAGTAATTCTTAATAAAATTTGTTTAAAGTTGCTATCAATAGTTTGTATTTTTATGATTCTACTATTAGTGTAGCGATTGATTATTGCTGAAGCAATAATAGCAACGAGTACAATAGTTATATCTCTAATTATATCCCATACGGAAATACTCATTTTACCTACACGGAAAGAAATAGTATCTAGCATGCTGATTACATCATCATGGCTATCGCTAATAAGAATTATACTAATAACCCATAGCATGATTCTTGAGGCTTTATTAATGGTATCCCGATATGCTTTATTTAATAAGCTATGATCTATAAGTTGTAAGGCTATATTGACTAAAATAATTATAATTAAAACATCACAAATATAGTCTATAGTTTTTGGTGTCGCTGTAGTAAAAAAAGGTGCAGTATACTTATATATTTTTAATGCAATTACTGATGACATTGTGGCAAAGGTTTTTGCCAGATCTACTCCCAAAAAAGGAAGGCTCTTCTTATCTATTTGTGCATATTTTTTTACGCCAAAACAGATGGCAATAATTATTGCTGATATGATGGCAGTTTTTATAGCTATTGGATTATGTATAAATCTCTGTAATATATCACTTATATTTAATATATAATTTTCTAGATGTTCATTCATGATTTTGTACCGCAATAATAAAAAATGATTAGCTAAATTTTACCATTTTTTAAAATACATCTGAATTTATTACTCTAGATTATTGACTACCATAGGAGCATTTGTGGGTAACATAATATGTTGTTGATAGTATTTTAACTCTTCAATTGACTCATGAATATCAGCGAGTGCTTCATGCTTATTATGCTTTTTGAATTGGCTAGCAATTTCTGGATACCAGCGTTTTGCGAGCTCTTTGATTGAGCTTACATCTATATTGCGATAATGTAAATACTCTTCTAGTTTTGGCATATAGCGAACTATAAATTTACGATCTTGGTGAATAGTATTACCACATAGAGGTGAAACACCCTTTGGTAGATATTCTTTAATTAACTTAATAATTTCTTTTTCTGCTTCAACTAAATCTACTCCAGAAATGGAAATTCTATCTAATAGACCTGAGCGAGTATGTGTACCCACATTCCATTTATCCATTTTAGCAAGTTCTTCTTGTGGTTGCTTGATTGCAAAACTAGGGGATTCAGCTAATACATTAAGATAGCTGTCTGTAATTACAATAGCAACTTCTAGTATAACATTTTGTTCTGCTGATAGACCAGTCATTTCCATGTCAAGCCATACAAGATTATTTTGATTTTTTTTGCTCATAGGTGTGTGTATTATTTTTTGATAAGTTGAAAAGAAAATGGTGGGACATGTAAGAGTTGAACTTACGACCAACGGATTATGAGTCCGCTGCTCTAACCACTGAGCTAATGTCCCTTAAGGTTGAGGTATGCATTATAGCATGATGATTTCAATTACTGCAATACATCCTCAAATAAAAATTAATATAAAAATCCTATGCTATTGTTGTACACATAATAATCGTAAAGCATATGCATCTACTTTATCTTTATGATAGCATTGTGTTAGTACGCTGTTGATAGCCGCCAGATATAACATAGGGTTACCGTCGCTAGTAATTGCTAGTCCTAAAGTTCCATATTTCATATCACTAGTACTTGTCCATCCATTGCAGTTCATTGAATTACTAGCCCAATTATCAGTTAAACCAGTCCAAATATATAGTTTATTATTATATTCATCCCATTTATATGGAGAACCATACCCCCAAATATTAGTTAATTTAAAATCAAATGCTTTTTCAGAGTTAGTTTTTCCTAAATTTGTGCCAGATATGATATCTTGGTATTCTACATTTGGATATAAGACCCAATCTTTTTCATCTGGTTTTGCTTGTCTATTTGCATCGTCAACTAACATTGCTTTCCATTTCATTTTTGTAGCGTTTTTGTCTGTAGATATCCAAGTTGTATCTTTTGCATCTTGATTACAGATATAATCAGCTTTTTGGATTGGATTTAATCCATCAGGAAATTTCATGTTATTTACTTCCATTGATCCATCAGGTGATGATTTTGATACAAAAACATATTTTTTATTAGGTGATGTTACTGTAATACTATTATTTAAAAATATTTTATACAGGTGAGGTGCTTTAGTTATCAAGTTAACATTTCCTGCATTTTTAGCATCAAAGATTATTTCACATGCGGGATTTTTTGTTGTTAGTTGACAAGTGTTTGTATTTACTGCTGCTAATATATTACGGTCAGAACTTGAAACATCGATTATTACTGGTTTTGTAACTGCTTTACTATTTTGTAATTTGATAGTTACAATGAGATTTTGATTAACTTCAACATTATTTGTATTTGTCATAATTGATAATTCACCTGATGCAGCTTGTGCGGTATTTTCTGAAGATCCGCTATTACAAGCTGTAATACCAACTGAAATAATTGCTATAGATACGTGTTTTAAATTTATGTTTTTCATAAATTTGCCTTCCTTAAAAATTAACGTTAATTAAAAACATTATTAAATTTATAGTTTTTTATTTTTGTCATTAATAATGCGATATGCATTATATCAATAATGAGAATCATTATCAATTAAAAAGAGGTGTTATGAGGTTATTCTTTAAGGGATTAATAATTAGTGCTATTTTTATGATGCCATATTATTATCTATAATATTTGTTTAGAAAAAGATGACTCTTAATTGAATCATCTTTTAGGAAAAATTAACGCTTTTATTGAATAAATTATTATTTATCCAATTTTAACCACTTTGTTTGCATATGGTCTAGATAATTATTTTCTAGGTCATATCCAGAAACATATGGTTTAATCATCCTACTATAAGAAAATTGAAATAGTGGAATAGAGATATATGCATCTTGAGCACGTTGTAAAGCATTAAAATAATATTGCTGCTGTTTAATACTATCTCGTTCTATATCTCCTTTTACAATTAGCTTATCGTAGTCTGAATCACACCAGTGTGTATCGTTTTGCGGACTATTGCATTGGTATAATAAAGTATATGTTGTTATATTATTATAGTCTGCAAACCATCCACCGCGAGCAATTTGATAAGCACCTTTATGCCGCGTTTGTAAAAAAGTTTTCCAATCTTGGTTTTGAGTTTCAACTTCTACACCAAGGTTTTCTTTCCACATAGCAGCTAAAGCAATACTAACTTTTTTATACATTTCATTTGTATTATAAGTTATGGTTACTTTATATGGTTTGGATGCACTATAGCCAGCTTCGGTATATAATTTTTTAGCCTGCTTTAATCTATCTTCACGATTTAATTTTACCCAAGGGTATGTTAAATTTGCATATTCGCCATGACCGATTGTAGGGGTTACTACGGCATATAAAGGTGATTTACCATCTTGTAAAACATCATTTACTAGCGCATCACGATCAACAGCCATAGATAGCGCTTGTCTAAGTTTGATATTTTTGCCTAAGATAGGATCTTGCATATTATACTCAAAATAGCTAAGTGCTTCTTGCTGTATAGTATGTACTTGATCTTTATATTCTTCTTTTAGTTGTTTGTACTGATCGACTGGTAACATTTGGAATGTCATGTCTAAATCACCAGTTTTATAGGCAGCAACTGAACTATTTAAATCAACATATGGTAGATATTTAACATGAGGTATTGTTACGCTTTTTGCATCATAATAATTTGGATTTTTATCTGCTAAGATATAACCATTTACCACATGTTCCTTGATCTTATATGCTCCACTACTTATTATATTTGATGGATTAGTCCAGCTATCACCATACTGTTTAATTACTTTTTCTGGTATTACATATAAATTTGGTAGAGAAACCTTATCAAGAAATGAACTATCTGGATTGTTTAATGTCACCACAAATGTTTTATCATCGGATGCTTTAACTCCAAGAGTAGCTAGAGATTTTTTACCATCAATAATACTTTGACCATTTATCACATTAGATAATAAAAAACTATATGACGAGCCAACTTTTGGGTCAACTAAACGCTGCCAAGAGTATACGAAATCTTTGGCTGTTATAGGAGACCCATCAGAAAACTTTAAACCATCACGTAGATGAAAAGTATAAGTTTTGCCATCAGCAGAGATATCCCAACTTTTTGCCATTCCAGGAATAATTTCATTTTTTTGATTAAAATCAAGAAGACCTGCAAACAAATCATACATGATTCTCACCGAATTCACATCCTCAGCTTTTGTTGGGTCTAAAGATGGCACTTCAGCTCCGACATCAATCCTAATAGTATCTAACGGGCGCGTAGCTGAGTGCTCACAACCATAAATTAATGTGCTAGCTCCAATTATGGATAATTGAAATAGCAGTGGCTTTATTTTATACATTTGTACCTCCTTAAATAAAGTACTGTAAGTATAACAAATAATTAACCAACTTAGGTTTAATTGTCATTAGATATATGTAAATTAAGCATTAAATTGGCTGGGTGGGTGTAGTTTTAGTTCTACACATGCTACGAATATATAATATTTTATGACCAATAAAGAATATAAAATAAAATATCTTATGGAATAAATAGATGAATATATTATAATTCAAAATTCAAATTAATTAAGGAGCATTGATTATGGTTGGTTTTTCAAATCGGAAATTATTTTTTGCTGAAATGTTAGGCACGATGTTTATTTTATTGTTTGGCAACGGTGTTAATGCAATGGTTACCTTATTTAATCTTGGTGGTTATACTAATATTACATTTGGTTGGGGATTAGGCGTTTTTTTAGGTATATTAGTAAGTGCTAGAATTAGTGGTGCGCATTTAAATCCAGCTGTGACATTGGCTTTAACTTTAACAAAGCGATCACCGGCAAATAAATTACCGCTATATATTACGGCGCAAATGATAGGCGGATTTTTAGGTGCTTTGATCGTATATACATTTTTTTATGCTAAATTTATGGAAGTTGATCCTATGCTAGCTCATAGCGCAGGTATTTTCTCTACATTTCCTGCAATTACTAATAGCTTCTTTCCTGGGTTTATGGCAGAAATTATAGCAACTGCAATTTTGATGTTTGCGATTTTAGCAATCGTTGATCATTTTACTCATGAAAAAGCTGGTTTTTTATCTGCTTTTGCTGTAGCTGCACTTATAGTTGGTATAGGTATGTCATTTGGCGCTATGCATGGTTATGCAATGAATCCTGCACGGGATTTTAGCCCTAGGTTACTTACTGCAATTTTAGGATTTCATAATAATGGATTAACTAATGGTAGTACTATTTGGATGGCTCCGGTATTTGGCTCTTTGATTGGAGCACCAATCGGCGCATTTTTATATGATTTAACACTTTCAGCAAAGGCTAAGTAATGAAAAAATATATATTGGCATTAGATCAAGGTACAACAAGTTCGCGGGCTATTTTATTTGATCGAGAAGGTAATATTTGTAGTACTAAACAACAAGAATTTGAACAAATTTTTCCTGCGCCTGGTTTAGTAGAGCATAATCCAAATGAAATATGGTTAACTCAATTATCTACAGCAAAGTTGGCAATGAGCTCAATTGGTGCACAAGCGTCTGATATTGCAGCAATTGGTATTACAAATCAGCGAGAAACAACTGTTGTATGGAATATTGAAAATGGTATTCCAATTTATAATGCTATCGTATGGCAAGATCGCCGTACATCTGCTTTTATTGATGAATTAAAAAAACAAGGTTATGCTGATTTATTTAAACAAAAAACAGGTTTAGTTTTAGACGCTTATTTTTCAGGAACTAAGCTAAAGTGGATTTTAGATAATGTTGATGGAGCTCGCCAATTAGCAGAAAGTGGCAAACTTGCTTTTGGTACTATAGATACATGGATTACTTGGAATCTAACTAATCGACGTGAACATGTTACTGATGAATCAAATGCTTCACGTACTTTATTATTTAATATTCATACTGGACAGTGGGACGATGAATTATTAAAAATACTTGATATTCCCAAAAATATTTTACCTAAAATTGTGCCATCTTCTGGTGTGATAGGTGAAGCAAGCTCAGGCTTATTTGGTGAGCGTATTTTGATTGCGGGTATTGCTGGAGATCAACAAGCTGCAACATTTGGTAATTTATGTTTAAAGCCAGGTATGGTAAAAAATACTTATGGCACTGGATGTTTTTTGCTTAAAAATACTGGAGAGCAGGCATTAGAGTCAAAAAATAATTTATTAACCACAACTGGATGGCAGATAGATGGCAAGCGTAATTATTGTTTAGAAGGCGCTGTCTTTATAGCTGGAGCAGCTGTACAATGGGTGCGTGATGGACTAAGGTTTATTGATGACTCTTCAGAAATAGAAGCGCTAGCTGCATCGGTACCTGATAATGGTGGCGTGTATATGGTGCCAGCATTTACAGGGCTTGGAGCACCTCATTGGGATCAATATGCTCGTGGAGCTATAGTTGGTATAACTCGTGGTACTACACAATCTCATATTGCTCGTGCTACATTGGAGTCTATTGCTTTTCAAGTTACTGATTTAGTTTCGGCTATGAAATCTGATTCTCATATAGATTTAAAAGCCTTGCGTGTTGATGGTGGAGCATGTAAAAATAACCTCTTGATGCAATTTCAAGCAGATTTATTAAATTGTGCTGTAGAGCGTCCTACATGTTTAGAGTTAACGGCTCTAGGTGCTGCTTATTTAGCTGGTCTTGCCGTTGGTTTTTGGCAATCAACTGATGAGCTTGAAAAAGTGTGGAAAGTTGAGCGTATTTTTGAACCAAATATGACAACAGAGCATCGCGAAGAGTTGCTTTATTATTGGAATAAAGCTGTTGGACGAAGTTTAGATTGGATAAAGTAATTTGATGACTTATGATTTTGATATTATTATAATTGGTGGTGGTGCAACAGGTCTTGGTACCGCTTTAGAAGCCATAACTAGGGGTTATAAAGTCTTATTGCTTGAAGGACATGATTTTGGTAAAGGAACTTCATCAAAATCAACAAAGCTTGTACATGGTGGGTTACGCTATCTAGCTAATTTGGATATAGCTTTAGTCAAAGAGGGTTTAGAAGAACGATATTATTTTCTTAATAATGCTCCTCATCTAGCTAAAAAGCAAACTTATCTAATACCATTAAGAAATTGGTATGAAAAAAGTAAGTATTTTTTAGGTACTAAATTATATGATACTTTATCTGGTAAGCTAAAAATTGGCAGAAGTAAAATGCTAAATAAAAGTAGCACTTTGCTAGAAGCACCTAATCTAAATCATGAACTTATAAATGGTAGTGCCATTTATTATGATGGTCAATTTGATGATACAAGATTATTAATTACGCTACTTCGCACATTTGAAGAGCGCGGTGGTTTAGCGTTTAACTATCATTTAGTAAGTAGTTTTCAAGAACAAAATGGCCATATATATGGTGTGAGTGGTAAAAACACTTTGACAAATGAAGATTTTACTTATACTGCTAAAGTTGTTATAAATGCAACTGGGACATTTTGTGATTCGACGAATCAACTTGCAGATAATTCACATAAGTATGAAAATGTTGCGGTTGCTCAGGGTACACATTTAGTTTTTGATAAAGATGTTTTTGATTCTAAACATGCTATTTTAGTGCCTGAAACTATTGATGGTAGAGTATTATTTATTTTACCTTGGCATGATAAGATTGTGGTTGGTACTACAGATGTAAAAGTAGAAAAACCAACACTAGAGCCTACAGCTAAAGCTGATGAAATTCAGTTTATTTTAAACACTCTTAACCAATATGGTACAAATAAAGTTTCTAATAAAGATATAAGATCTGTATTTTGTGGTCAGCGCCCATTAGTGAAACCAAAAGGTTCGACTTCAACCGCTAAAATATCTCGTAAGCATGAAATATTCACAACAGATAATAAAATGGTTACTATAGTTGGAGGTAAGTGGACTATTTACCGCCGTATGGGACAAGATACTATTGATTATATTGAAAAAGAATTTGGCTTTAAAAAAACAAATTCTATTACAAGGGAGTTAAAATTATTTGCTTATTCTACTGATATAATTAAATATCCTTTAAGTAGCTACGGTAGTGATATAAATAGTATAGACCTAATTCAAAAAGAGTTGCATAATTACGGGAAATTACACGATAGATTACCTTATTTACAAGCAGAAGTTATTTATCATGTACGCTATGAAAAAGCTCGTACAGTAGAAGATATATTGTTACGTAGAACTAGGGCAATGTTTTTAGATGCAAAAGCTGCACTAGAGTCAGCACAAGTAGTTGCAGATTTGATGGCAGCAGAGCTTAAACATGATGGTGAATGGAAAATAAAGCAATTACATAATATAGCATTAATTGCAGAGAAGTTTACAGTTGGTAAATTATAGTAAATTTAAAATTTATATTTTGGTATAGTCTACTTTCTGAAATAGTTAAAAGATAAAGGGTAATAAAATATGACATTATTAGTAGATGCGGCAGTTACCCGCAAAAAATTAAAAGGCTCAAATTTTGAGATGACATATGGCGGCGTGACTAGTTTTATGCGTCGTAATTATACAAAAGATTTAACTGGAGTTGATATTGCAGTTAGTGGAGTTCCATTTGATTTAGCCGTTACTTATCGTAGTGGTGGTCGCCTTGGACCTCGTGCTATTCGTGACGCTTCGGTGCAATTGGCCGAATTACTGCCATACCCATGGGGG
>JAQUVM010000112.1 GCA_028693355.1 Burkholderiales bacterium | reverse complement strand
CAATTTTCTCAACCAGTGTATTTAAGTTACCATTCACCGTATCCAGTTTACCTGATATGATATTTAAAATAGCTTCCACTCGTGCATTTGGATTCGTATTAGCAGATTTTTCATTATCACCAAAAAATCCATCTAGCATAGAGTTCGTAAGTGCAGCCAGAGCAGAAGAAACCCCAGGTAGCCAAACATTCCCAACAACGCCTACAATTGTAACCGCAACTTTTAAATAACCTATCGTTGATTGAGTCTCAGCACTAACCTTTACTTTCAATTCTTTAGCAATAATGTTAGATAGTTGTTTTGCAACTGGTGTCAATTGGGCAATCATAGCCGTGGCCTGTTTATAATCATCTTCTCTTTGTTTTTTAATTGCAGCATTTTTTTCATTTTGCGTCATAGAGCTCTGCAATATTTTTTTATACTCTTGATCTTCTGTTTTTGCACCAACTATTGCAGTTTGGATATATTCTTTTGAATATTTCTCATGCTGGTCAAATGTACCATCTGCTTCACTACCCTTTTTCTTAAGACATGAATAACTACCATCACCATCTGCTACTAAACCAGAACAACCTAATATTTTTTCAATATCATCTTTGGCATCTTTAGTAGTTACACCACCTGTACCTGCACTTCTACTTGACATTGTTAAATGGCCACTTATACTTCTACTATTTAAAGCTTTTTCACTTTGTAATAAACTACTATCCAAATTTATATCATCCACAGGGTACAATATATCCATTATGTGATAAACTGTGTCTGCTCCGTACTTCTTCTGTAGCTTTTTATAAAAAAGAAATAGTTTTACGTTAAACTCAATAGAGTTATTAGGATTATAAGCAAATATTGCTCTTATCATCGATCTTGCTGATTTTTGTTCGCCTAAAATACCATACATATTCATCATACTAGCAAAAATATATTCACCTGTAGTATTTTCATTAAAATAGATATTATCTAATCCAGCAGATATCGCTGATTGGGACATGCTGTTTGCGGCAATAAATTCATTATCTTTATAGATTAAAAAAGATAATCGGCTGCCTTCTTTACTCATAGGAATCTTTAATTCACAACCAGTTTCTACATTTAAACTATTACATTGGAATGGCATACCTTTTACTAGAATATCTCCATCATCCTCATTTATTACAAATAAATCATATACCACACCATTTTTTAAATTACCTTGTTCGACAAAATTTGAATTTAAAAAGATAACTTGATCTGTTGGTGATTGCTGCACTGTTGATGCGGCAGTTGTTCCATTATGACAACCAGATACTAAACTTCCAATCCCACCAAATAAAGAAATTAGTGACAATGTACAAACGATTTTCTTAACTTTCACTCTATTCCCAATCTAAAAACAACAGTTTTAACTAAATTTTACATTAACCTTATGCATTTTAGCACAGACACCAACATTTGGCAAGCTTTATACATAAATCTTATTCATAAAAACGCATAAATCGAAAAATAGTCCTTTTTACTGTGTAAAATTATACAAAAAGCTACTATTTAAATAATTATTGCTATCTTTTTATAAATTCTTTAAATGGTACTAAGCTCCTCAAAATCACATTCGCTTTAATTGCTCATTTCATGAATATAGGAATGCACATAAAACTTATAGTGTTTATTATGTTTAATTTATTTGTATTTGTACCAGAGGTATTCATATGCTAAATATAGATGACAATACAACTAATAAATGATAAAAGTTTTAAATACTACATATATATCATATTAATTCAACAGTTTAGATAAGATAAATAGCCTTAGCATATCAAAAAATTACAAACATTACACATATTTCATGAAAATAATTTGACATAATGTTAATGTATACAATACAATTCACCAACAAGATTTATGAAATGTGCATTGCGCATGATTGAATATTATAATTTTTTTTACAATGATTATCATCATGAAATTAAATAACATAATTCGTTTACAGCGGCAATTATCTATAATCGAGATATTATCTATAGTATTGCCTGCTATTTTAATTTTTGATTTTATGATTGATTGTAAGTTAGATTATGCAATTGTAATTACAGAAATCCTAATCCATAGTCATATAACACATTTAATTCCAGCAAATATTCTTTGTTATATTATTATAACTACAATGTATACCATTAGTAACTCTCTATCAATCATTGGAACGATAGAATTTTCTACGGTATACTTTATATATAATATTGTGGTAAATATTATTTGTATTGCCTCGATTTTTTATTTCATAGATCATAGAAAACTTACATCAAGGTTTTCTACCATACATTTTGATACATTATTTAATCATCACAAAGAAGTCTACAAAGCATTAGTTAGTATTCCTTAAATGAATGATTTAATTTAACACTATTTTGGTCTGTAGTTAATTATGACCAATAAAAGTATATTTTAAATTAATAGATATTTAGTAAGAATAATTCAACAAGCATTACAAATATCTAAACCAAATTATTTCAGGAATATATATCATGAGAACAAAGATTAAAAAAATCATCATCCTGTCTTTAAGCGCTACAGCTCTAATTTCTTGTAACTCAGGAGATACAAAAACACAAGGTTCTTTAAATTATCAAGCATTTGTACAACAATATAAATCTAATTTAAAAGAAGAAACTAGTAAAATAAATTTGAATTTATATAATTCACTTTTTATTTCCCCAGAAAAGGAATATACATATCAAATCAAAAATATTAAAAATGACATAATAAATCAAGGTAATTTAACTTGTAAAAACCTTAATGAGTGTTTAATTCAAAATGTAGAAGTACAAAAAAACTCAATGTACCTAATTAGCATTATAGATAAATCAAATAATACTTTTGTTGGAGGAACTACGTTTGATGTAAGAAATGGTACAACTTATTTTGCACTCGCAATAGATGATGTATCAACGGCTAATTATATTTCTGTTTACATGCAACAAAAATTGGAGAATCAATTTGAAGTTGTGCAGATAGAAAATAAACTATTTAGTAAATCCATGAGTTATAAAAAAAATACTTCTTTACCACAGATAATTTATGCTTACTATAATTACCTAAAAACAAATAAAAGTCAATCTCACGATGAAGCGTTAAAAATAATTACAGATGAATATATTGCATGTCAGCTAAATAACTCTTGTAGTTTAGATAGTGATTTTATAAAAAATGAACAATCTGTTATTGATGCATTAAACAAAGCCGATCAAGCTATTGAAAAATATGCTCAAGATAAAAAAGACGCTTCTTTATATGAAAGCTATAAATGGTATAAAGAAAATATTAAAAATAATTTTGATAAATATAAAGATGCAACTTCAGGCGGTATTGATACATTTTTCCCAGGCACTGCGGGTAAAATAACTGGTAATGCTGGTAAAATATTTAATGGTATCGAAGCCATTTTTAACCTGAATGGATTAGATGATTCTAAAGCAGCTTACGATAGAATTCAACTATTTAATAATAACCTATCAAAATACTATATAGCAGCTACTCCAAACTATTCAGAAATTGCAAATAGACTTAGTGCAGAACTATTGAGTTTGCAAGTCAGAACAGGCTTCTTGGAAAAAGGATACTATATTGTAAATGATCAACAAATTATCAATAATAATTTACTTGGTAAAGGTTTGATTGAATTTATTAATAATACCCATAAAGACACTGCAATGATTTCATTTGAATGGATAAAAAATGCTTGGAGTATAGATAGAGTAAATCAGCGTAAAACTAATATTGAATATATTACATCAACAGAGAATATTAAGGCATTAGCAACTGCATATAAAACGATATTAAAAACAACTCCTGAGAATAATATTAATAATATTAAAAATCGTCAAGATTATAATCAATTACTAATGTCTAATATGCAAGATGCTATAACAGCATTACAAGCATCTATGTATCTTGATATGCTAGCTGTCATGATGAAAGATAAAAATCTAGACTTTAAAGGAGCATTAGATAAAACTAGTATATCTGTTGCAACAATTAGCTTAAGTGGAGCATACGATAATGACATAGCTAATTTGAATAGCTACTATAGTACTAGATTTAATAGTTTAAAACAATCTTATGAAAAAGTAATTTTGGCTGAAAAAGAGTTTGTCGCAGATAATGTTTTACAATCTGTTGAAGTAGAAGGAAAATGCTTGATAACAGGAACTGATGGTATTAATACTTTAAACGCAACATGCCCTTATTATTATAAAGAAGGAAATGTTATAAAAACCCAGTATTTTAAATCTGATTTAGATAAACCAGCATCAAGATGTTTAACAATTAATAATGATGCCAGTGGAGATATCACAAAAATTGCAGATGTAAGAAATATTTTAGGTTCCCTACAGTGTCTAACTCAAAATAATAATGATGGAAACCCTCTGGTTGCAATAGAACCATTTGCGGATATTAACTCAGGTAACTCATGGTATTGGGATAATAGTAATTACTTCTATCCAAACATGCAAGGCCATAGAGTTGCATTTTTAAATTCTCCGAATGGATCTTTTAAGTTCAATTATCTGAGTAAAAGTAGTAATTCGTATAAAACTACAGAACAGTTTAATTTATCTGATATAACTGTAAAAGATATTAATAATTTTAATCGTTTTTATACTTTTATAACAGATAATAACAATAATATATTAGGAGGGTTTACTATGTCAGAGTTTACTTACTATGGTAAATCTAGACCACTTTTTGTTATAAATAGTACTTATAGTAATAGTAAATGTTCGTTCCCAAGTACGAGCACAAATATAGGCTCTAATTATTTT
>JAQUVM010000031.1 GCA_028693355.1 Burkholderiales bacterium | reverse complement strand
GCTCCAGCTCCTCGAGGTACTCCACAAATTGAAGTAACTTTTGATATTGATGCTAATGGTATTTTACATGTATCAGCTAAAGATAAAGCAACTGGTAAAGAAAATAAAATTACTATTCAAGCTAGCTCTGGTTTATCTGAAGAAGAAATTCAAAAAATGGTTCAAGATGCTGAGGCTCACGCTGAAGAAGACAAAAAAGCTACTGAGTTAGTTGCTGCACGTAATCAAGCTGATGGAATGGTTCATTCAACTAAAAAATCATTAGCTGACTATGGTGATAAAGTATCTGAAGAAGAAAAAGCTAAGATTGAAGCTGCTATTGTTGCTTTAGAAGAAGCAGCAAAAGGCGATAACAAAGAAGAAATCGAAGCTAAAACGACTGAACTTATGACTGCATCACAAAAAATTGGTGAAATGATGTATGCTGATATGCAAGCAGAACAAGGTGCTGCTGGTGGTGAGCATGCTCATGAAGAATCTGAGGGTTCTAAAGCTAAAGATGATGTTATTGATGCTGAATATACAGAAGTTAATGATAAAAAATAATTTTATCAACTGAGTATTTCAAAGAGCTAGTTTTAAACTAGCTCTTTTTTATTGTGTTAGAAATATAGATAATTTTATATTTAGATAAGAGTTATACAAAAATGTCTATGGTCAGCTTATAAGATTACTTGATAAAATCTCGATGAACAAATTAAATTACTTTATTGAGGTTTTATATGCAAGTTTCTATGAAAAAAATATATTTAATGCTTTTTGCTGGAAGTGGAATTGCACTTACGGCATGTAATGGCGGTGAAGGCGTTGGTAGTGGTGGTACGACTGTTGCTAATACTATTCAAGCACAAAAGCCTGCATTAACAGCATTATTTAGTGCTAATTCGTGTTTATCTGGAAAAGTAAATTTTAGTGGTAAAGATTGGTATGTTAGTGGTAATCTAGCAATTACTAATACATGTAATACTGATCAATATTTAAATGGTAAATCAGTTAGTTTTGTATCACAAAATTTGGCAGACCCGAGTCAAATTGTTAACTTTACAAATTCATTAGATAATTGGTATATTAACGGAGGGCATTATTCTCTTGATCTAGTGAGTGGTGGTAGTAATACAGTTAGTGGTGTAATTAGCGCAGAAGACAATACAAATAACGGAGTAATTCATCCAAATCAAACTATTGAATTAAGCGGTGGCGTGAATATGCCAAATAATATTTCTGGATATGATACAACAACAGCTAACGCTAGTTTGATAGTAGATGGAGAAGCTCCAGTAGCTCAAAAAGGTAGCTTGACAGTAAATATTAATACTGAGTCAGCAGGATGTACTAAATCAACTTGTGGTAGCCTTAAAGTTGCAGTTAAAGATAGTATAGGAAATAATATTGCCACTATCAACGTACCAACTTCAAGTATTGGTGGTATATATAGTCAGAAAATTGAAAGCCTAGCTGTTGGTAGTTATAGCTTATCATCATCAACGTTGGTAAATAGTGTTCTAAACTATAATCCAAGTGCTACTCCACAAGTTCAAGCAAACCAAAATAATAATGTGAGTGTAGTATATGCTAAGGCACCACAATTTGGTTCAGCTAATATTAAATTGCCAGTATTAGTTAATAACTATACAGGTAAATTACAAATGCAGATTTTAAACAGTAAAGAATCAAATGCAGTTGTTAATACATATAATATAGCTCAGGGCGAAACGTTAAATATTGGTAACCTACCAATTAGTGATAGCACTCATACATATAAAGTAAAATTGCAAGGCGTTGCAGATCCTGTAAATGGTAACTATTATATTGAAAGTGGTTTGCCAACATTAAGCATTAAGAATGGTAAAACTACAGAATTAACTATACCATATAAAGCATCGACTGTAGCTAAACGTACAGTCAAATATAATGTAAGCGGATTATCTGCTAAGGATAGCGTAGTAATTAATTTCCAAGATTCTGCTCTGAAGTATGCTTATCCAACTTATAGTGGTGTAAAAAATGGAAATACATCGTATTTAATTGAAAACAATACTAATTTAGGTTATGTTGTTATGGCATCAGGTAGCTATACTCCAAATCCTATTGAAAGTACTATTTTGATTAAATCTAATCAAACGTTAAAAGTTTCTTTAACTCCATATACACCAAGTGGTAAAACAGTAGCTGGTTGGCCTGATTACTTGGCAATGGGAGCCGTTGGCGGTCCTAATGTTGATCGTAATAATCAGATCACTAGTGGTGGAGATGATTCATTCGGTGGAAAACCTGTCGATGTAGTCTTCAAGTATGCAGGTGTTAATGGTAATGGCGATCCTGGTGTGATTGATCCTCCAATGAATGCATTACGTATGACAAAAGATTTAGCTTTAGTTAGTGAATATAATAAACACCCAAGCCGTGTTGCTATTGTAGAATACACAGGTGAAATGAGTGGTGGTGAAAACTTTGCTGATTTTACAAATACATCTGTTCCAAATCCATCAAAACAAGATGCCACTTATATTATGGCTCGTCATTTTGTTTCTTTAGGTGCGGATGCGATTGCTTTAGCTGATCGCCCAGTTGTTTATGCCGGTAAAAATTATTATGGTTCATTAATCATGAATCCGGATTTACTAGGTGCTATGCAACAAAATAATTATATTGGTTCTGTAAATCAACAATTACCAGCAAATGCTGTAAACAAAGCTGTTGATCAAACATTATGCTTATTAACAAATTCGCGTAGCTATACAAATAAATCAACTCCAAACGGAGATGGTAACTATACGTATAAAAATAAAACTTATACAGGTACTCCATATAATATCTTGACACAAATGTTGGATGATGGATATCCAGAGTGGTCAATTAGTGGTACTAGTGATGAATACTGGAACACTGCTATAGATAATCAAGGTTCACAAGTTGGTAAATGGTTTGACGCTTGTATTGCTAATCCTAGCTATGATACAAGTAAATATAACCATCCAAACTTTGTAGCTGGATTTGATGGTTGGGTACAAGCAAATAATTGGTTAATTAGAGTATTTGCTCCTAAATCTACAACTCAAGTTACTTTTGGTTGGCAGAATAATATGTGGGCATCTGGGTCTGGTTTTTGGCTACATAAAGATATGAATGCAAACCAAATTGCAGCATCATATTCAACGCCAATGATTACTTGGTTAAAAGCAAATGCTCCAAGTGCAATTGATCGTACTGCAAATGCGTATACCCCTGATTATTTTATCTTTGATCGTTATGAAACTGATGATAGTTCAGCACCAGGTCAAGCTACTTTATATAGTGCTCGTTCATGGGATAATTATTTGACAGCAATTGGTCAAGTGAGTAAAGCATTTGGAGATATTCCATTAATGTTATGGCAAATTCCTGGTTCACATTTACCATATACTGGTGAAGTAAACCCAGAAAACTTTAATAATATTGCTGGAAGTTATATATTTAGTACTGCACCTGTATATTTCTTTGGCGATAGTAATTTGAAATCTGATTTGAGTAACTTAATTATGGGTGGTAGCACTACTAATTCAAACGTTGGAGTAGGTAATTTTGCTATGTCATCAGATTATAATTGTCCAATGAATGCTTGTAATTATAAAGATTATTTACGCTACTACAATGGTCAGTCAAATAATTATGATTGGTCAAAAGATAACGGTAAATTAGCCTTAGCTGCTTCTAACAATGTATTCTCTATTCTTTGGGGTGGTGGTAATACTACTAATGTGATCAAGAATTTTAGTAATCCAGATGATCACGGTTGGTTAGCAAATAAAATTAAAACTTATTATCAAAATCCAACTTATCTAAAATAACAGGAGATCCGAGCTGTTAGATTAGAGTAAAAAACCCCAAGAATTTTTATTTCTTGGGGTTTTTTATTTAGTAATTAAGGTGCTTTTATTTAAATCATTATTTGGTTTAATATTTATTTATGAGAGTTATCCGTTTTGGATATTTTAAATTTTATAACTTATGCTAAACTTAACATTTAGATTAAATTTATTTTTATTTGTTTTAATTCTTATTAAGGCGTTTTTAGATGAAAAAGTCAGGTTTATTACCAGTTTTAGCTGGGGCATTTGTCTTTGCTGGGGTTTCAGGGTGTGGTGGTTCTAGCTCAAGTAGCGTTCAGCCCGTAGTTAATTCAACAGCAATAACGATAGATAATACAGGAGTAGTTCCAGTTTTTGGTAATAGCTCAACGTCTACTGTGGTATATATTCACAATAATACAAAGAGTGAAATTAGTGGAATTACTTATTCTAGTGATTTATCTAACAGATCTTTAAGTTCAAGTTTAAAGAATAAGTTGCTTAGTTTATTTCAAAAAAATAAGAGCTTAAATAGTGGCGCTGTGAATGGTAGCCAATGCTCAACTATTGCAGCTGGTCAATCGTGTCCATTATCAATAACAACGCCAGTATTAATTTCACCAAATACTCAAGGCTCATTTGAGATTCATGCTAATTATAGCTTAAATAAAGAAAATAAGAGTTTTACGCAAATAGTTAACTATGAACAAGTTGTCAATAATGTACAAAACTCTGGAGCTAAATTTAGATCAGGAGTTAGCATTTCAGGTTATGGTAATTCAACTGGTTATGCAACCATTTATTTATATGGAAGCGGTCAAAATCAAGTTTATGATGTTTCAAGTATGACAATTGATAAACCTGCGGTAAAGATAGTGAATGGAAATATTAGCGGTCATCAAATTCAGTCTAACTATGTCCAGGCTGTTGAAATTAGTTCACCGATTTTAAGTTCTTCTATTAATGCTCAAATTACAGTTCAATCAAGTATTGCTGAGAATGTATCAAATAAATCATTGAAATCAAATATCCAAAATAGTCAATTTACTAATAGTGCAAGTATTGGAGTAGCACCGATATCTTCTGGAGCGGTATTAACTACAGGACTAGTACCTTTAATTGATACATATAGTGGCACAAACGGTACTATGTTTATTAGTAATGCAGGTAATCAAGCAGCAGTAGTAGGCTCAGTTAGCGCTGGATCTGGAATTAGTAATTTATCTGGTTGTAATGGAGAAACATTAGAACCTGGTGACTCTTGTACAGTTAATTTTAATGTAACCGAGTCAGGTGGTAGTGCCAATATTACAGTACCGTATACTGGTGGTAGTGCAGCTAATATAGTAGGCAATGTGACGTGGTTCAATAGTATTGGAGCCGCCTTAGTAACAATGAATAGCTCAGATAATCCTATTGCATTTGCAGCTACAGAAAATGGTAGTGCGACAATAACAATACTTAATATAGGTGGTTATACTTTAAGAAACATTAATATTCCTGCTCCAGTAGTATTGGGAGGTAGTGCTCAGGCTACAATTAGCGCCCCTAGCGGAGTAGCAAATTGTGCGACTATAGAATCACTTCCGGTAGGTCAGTCATGTGCTTACGTTGTAACCCTTACTGATTCAGAAACTGATTTAGGACAACAAATTAATTTAGGTTTCCAAGCAACTTATGCAGGAGCTAATGGCACTACAGCTTATAGCCGTGTATTACCAGTAGTTTATAATTCTACAGCTAATGGTGCAATAATTGCAATGACACCAGCTGACTTATCTTCTAATATAGTTGGTAATGGTCTTGAGTCTACGTCATTTGTATTAACTGTAAGCAATAATGGTAATTTACCAGCAGATCTTACTTTAAGTGGCTTTGGTAGTGGTACCCCTAATTACCTTGTTGAAAGTTCAACGACTTGTGGAAACACATTAGCAGCTAGTGGTACTTGCGATATCGCTATTAACTTTGGACCAATATATAGTGAAGGTGGTGATTCAGGTACTTCTACTTATACGGTTGATTATACTGCAGCAGGTCAAACACCTTCTGGTACTGTGTCTAGCGAAGTAAACTGGAGTGTAACACCTTATGCTCAAAATCTTTCGTTGACTTCATTTCAAGCAAATGGCCAAACAAGTGGTACAGGTAGCTCTAGTAATGACCCAATAATATTTTTAGGTAATAATCAAAATACTAAATCTATTATTTTAACTTATACAAATAGTGGTACTAATGCAATAGTTATAAAAGGTGTTCAAGACAGTAATTCAGTATATACTTGGCAGATGAATGCAGGTGGTGGAACTACTTGTATTGCTGGTAAGGTCTTACAAGCAAATGATACTTGTACAGTTAATTATACAAATGTTCTGACGGCAAATGTTTTAGCAATAGGTGCATCAGTTGGAGCAGTTTATAATGAAGACTTGACAGTACCAACGTTTATCTTCCAAGATGCAGCTAATCCTAATTTACAATTTCAACAACAACCTGAAATAGCAAGTAGCGCAATAATTTATGCACAAGCTCAACAAGCGACATTAGCAAATAGTGTTGTAGTTAACGAGTTAGGTACGGTAAATGAAAGCGTAACTGTTACGAATTTATTAGCTAATGCTACAGGGTACTCTGATATAGTAGTAAGTACTCAGATGGAAGATTACTTTACTAGCAATACTCCAGATTCGCAATGTACTTCTACTAGTGGAGAAGGAATTACATTGCAAGAGTGTACTTTGGGTGTTAGTAATCTATCTGGCTCAGTAATATATGCTGTTAATCAAAGTTTGTTAAACGCTAATGAAGATCTAAATTTAACAACTTTATTTAAAACTAATGCTGCATTTATGGATTATACAATTTCGATGAATCCAATCTTTGCCGTGTCTAATTTAGGAATGACACCAGTTGCAGATCCATTGATTTTTGTTACAACAGGTGCTTATAAAGGTGGCTATATCCTACAGGATGCTAACAGTAGCTCTCCAGCACCTAGTCCTGCTCTTACCGATGGATTGGCAGCCGGTGATTATTTATGTAATTTGCAAGCTGCTACAGATCCTGTAGCTTATCCTGGTACTTATAAGGCGTTATTGGCTGGGACTAATCGTGTTGCTGGCGGAAGTGATTGGGTATTACAATCTAACACAACCTACATCAATCAACTTGGGGAAACTATTGCTACAACTGATGGAAATGCCAAATTACCAGCAACGTTGACGAATCCAATTAGTTCAAGTGCAAATGAAGCGTGGAGTGGATTTGATGATAATTGGGGTTTGAGTTCTGGTTATAATTGCAGTACCTGGGCGAGTTTAGAGGGCGGAAATGGTGGTTATGGTATAGCTAATGCTTTAGATTATGCAAAGAATAATATTCCTGGGTATCTTTATGGCGATGATGACGGTTCACCTTCCTCAAGGGCTTGTTATGGTGGTCAGTTGCATCTTTACTGTGTTCAGCAACCATAAGACACTGATAGTTTAGTTATAGATGTGGTCAGGCACATCTTTATGAAATTTTACTCAAAGACAATAGCGTAAATTAAGTTATTGTCTTTGTTGCTTTAGTTAAGATGTTCATAAAGTTATATCTTTAGATCTTAATTTTATCCGTAGTGAATTCAAAATAACATGAGAGTATGATGAATAGATTTTGTAGCATAGCACAATTAAGTAAAATAATTACTAAAGCTTTGTTGGGTTGTTTTATAATTGCTTTGGTTGCTTGCGGTAGTTCTGGTGAAAATCAATCGTTTCAGAGCAGCGGCATTGCTATTACTATTGATAACGCTGGAGTAATTCCGGTATTTGCAGCTAAACCAACTTCAACGGTAATATATGTACACAATAATAGCGCTGCTAATATTAGTGGAATTAGCTATAGTGTAGTGAATGATGAAATGCTTGGTAATACTGGAAGTGTTGATGGTATTCATTGTGCTGCAATTGCAGCTGGTCAAAGTTGTGCGCTTAAGATTGTTACACCAAATTTAACTTTGCAGCAAGAAAAAGGCTCGATGTTAATTAAAGCCAATTATATGTTGGATAAACAAGATCGTTCATTTAGCCAACTCATTAATTATGTTACAGTTGATGCTAGTTCGAATAAAAAAGCTAGTGGTATAAAATTTAAATCTGGTGCGACAATTTATGGCTATGGCAATTCTACTGCTTATGCAACAGTTTATTTGTATAATAGTGATGAAAGTCAAAATTATACGATAACTGATTTAAATATAAATCAACCATCTTTAAAACTCAATATGGACTTCAATAAGTTAACATTGCCGCCAAATTCTGTGCAAGCAATCGAAGTTAGTTCGCCAATTTTAACTTCATCAATTAGCGCTTCTTTAACTGTTAAATCAAGCAGTACATCATCGGATATTAATTTGAATAATCATGATGCTAATAGTCATTCTGTTAGCAATGGTATTAGCCTATCTGTTGAGCCAGTTGCAGCTGGTGCGATTTTAATTGCAGGATCTGTTCCACTTATTGATACTACAAAAGCTAATGTTAGCATGATAACTTTCCTTAACACAGGTAATAAGGTTGCGGTAACTGGTATTACAAGTGCCGACAATGGCTTATTTGGTTTATCAAATGATTGTGACAATCAGACACTACAACCAGGAGCATCTTGCACCATTTCTTTTCAATATACTGAATCAGGGGGTAGCGGAACGATAACTGTACCTTATACAGGTGGTTCTAGCAATAGCGCATTTGGTAATGCAACGTGGTTTAATGGTAAAGGTTCAGCTTTGGTATCTGTGACTATTGCTGATAATCCGCTGTCATTCTCTGCAACAGTATGGGGACGTACAGAGGTTACTGTGACGAATGTGGGTGGTTATACATTAAATAATATCGCTATTACTAATCCTCGTGTTATAGGTGGTAGTGCGATAGCAGAGATTATTCCCCCTAGCAGCGGTGTAGAGTGTATAAACGGTAGTGACTTGCCGATAGGCAGCTCATGTACTTATTTTGTTGCAGTTAATGATAGTATTACTGATTTAGACCAGCAGATTAATTTAGGTTTTAGTGCTAATTATACTGGAACAAATGGTTTGACTAACTATAGTCGTGTTTCTCCATTGATCTATAGTTCAACTAGCTATGGTGCAATTATTGCATTATCTACGATTTCTCCCATGTCTATTAGTGGTAATAACCTTGAGTCTGCATCTCAAGGGCTAGTTATTAGCAATAACGGAGCAGCTGTGGCTGATCTGACAAGCTTTGGTTTAATAAATAACCCTGCATATTTATTTGCAAATAGTGGTGATTGTAGCTCTTCATTAGCTAGCGGAAGTAGTTGTACTGCACAGATTAAATTGGGTCCTGTATCTAGTTCTCTAGAATCAAGCGGTGTGGCAAATTATGTGGTGGATTTACGCTTTACCAAACTGTAGTACGTTACATTCTTTGTATTGTGTGTCGCAATAAATTTACCAAAGTTCAATGTTTTTAAAATAAAATGTAAATCTATAAATAGAAACTCCAAGATATATGTATTCTTGGAGTTTATATTTATAAAGCTATTATTTCCCTTATTTATAATTAAAAAATTTGATCATGTGATGTATTTCTAAAGAGATAATGTTTTGGTTTATTTGTAATGTATAATTTATTAAGATGAATTATGAGAAAATTATACAATTAGTGTGTTATTCTTCATTATATAGTTTAGGTAATGAAATACAAGATATGTAAGTAATTGGTAGCAGTAAACTTATTGTAGTAGAATCTATACTGATTTAAAGGTATTTGTTGTTTTAATAAAAATTGGGTTGTAAGCTATCTAATAAAAGTTATAGAGAGTTTGACCGATTGTTTAATAAGTATTAATTCTAGTTGATCAAAATGGTGGGGTAATTGGTTTTGTTGAATCAACTAAAAACTGGTTATAATAACGGACTATTTAAATATCTTACTATTTTATTATAGTAGGTTTTGTACAAAATAATATTGAGAAAAATACAATAAAAAATATTATGACTAATGAAAATCAAATTCAAAAATTATTTAAAGAAATAATTTTCGCAGACAAGAAAATATTTATCTATATATCTGGATACGCGATTATTGTTGCAATATTATATTTGGCATTGCCTCTTTCTGTTCAAATTATCATTAATCGAGTAACTCATACAGCTTTGCTACAGCCTGTTGTGATTATGAGTATCGTTTTAATGTTTCTCTTAGCGCTCTCAGCAATATTGACTGTGCTACAAAAATATCTGTTGGAAATATATAAGCGAATATCCTTTGTCCGTATTTCTTCTGATTTATTTATAAAAGGTTTATATGCAGATAAAAAACAACTAAAAAAAGAACTTACTAATGATTTATCAGATAAATATTTTGAGATTTTTAATGTTCAAGATACAATGGCTGTATTATTTATTGAAGGCCTTTTGGTTGCATTGCAATTAGCCGCTGGGTTCATCTTATCAAGTTTTTATCATCCATACTTATTTATCATTAATATTATAACTATGATAGTTATCGTTATAACTTGGAAAGTATTTAAGAAGAGCGCTATAGACACAGCGATAGTAAGATCACAAAATAAATATAATGTATATGCTTGGTTTGATAATGTACTTTTTAATAGTTTTGATCTACGTAATACTAGTAGCCATGAATTTGCCCTTAATAAGTCACATCAGGTGATAGGGGAATATATTAAATCTAGAATAAATTATTGGAAAATACATTTAGCGCAAACAATCATTTTGACCGTTCTTTACTCATTGTTGATTTTAGCTATTTTTAGTATTGGCTCTGCCTTGGTAGTTCGTGGGCAGTTAACATTGGGGCAGTTAGTAGCATCTGAGATCATATTTATGAGTAGCTTAGTAGGAATTAGCAAATTACCAACTTATTTTGATTATTATTATAATTTAATCGCCTCAGTAGATAAGATGAAATATTTAATTAATCTTGAAGAAGATAGTCAATACATGATTAATAAATCATTTGATAATGAAGCGTTATTTGAATATAAACAAGTAATAGTAAAAGCCAATGATAATACATATAATTTTGATATGACGATATCTAGTCAAAAATTACAGAGGGTAAGAACTAAGTCAGAAGATGAGTCAATTTTATTATTAGAATTAATGAATTATCAAACACATATTGAAAATAAAATAATTATACTTGATGAAATAGAGAGTAATTATAATACTAATGTGTTTAATGTTGATAATACTGGTATTTATACTACTGAGATCATTATGTACCTTACTAATAAGACAAATTCATTTGATTATGTTCAAGTTGAAAACTTATTATTTGGGCTTGGTCTTTTAGATAAAATAAATAAATTTCCGGATAAATTACATACGGAGATAATAAATGACTCATTATTTACCTTAAGAGAAGTTGTTTTGTTAAAAATATGTAAAGCTATTTTAATTGATGCTGAGTGTATTTTAATTGGGGGGTTAGCTAGGTTACTTGATCAGCAGGATTTTGATAATCTTGCAAAAGTATTTAGCTCATTAAAGAAAACTAAATTAATAATAGTTGATTACGAAGCGCAACGTGGTGGTGATTATGTCGTTTGATAAAGATTCTGATCGTTATTTATTAAATACGATTCCAAATATTATTGTCAATAAATATGTTCCAACTTTTGCTGGTATTACTGCAATTTTATTTATTTTTATGATATTTGTATTATTTTTACCTTGGATACAAACCTCGCATGGTGTAGGAACATTATCTACTATCAATCCAGAAGATAGATTGCAGCCAGTTGTTGCAACTATAAATGGGCGTGTGGCAAAATGGTATGTGAGGGATGGAAGCCTAGTACGTAAGGGTGATAATATTGTTGAATTAATAGATCTTGATCCTGAAAATATAAGTAGACTAGGTAGTGAGATTGAATTAAATAAAAGTAGAATAAGTGCTTTGCAATTAGCAACAGATTTATCTCAGAAAAACTATTTAAGGCAAAGTACGCTTTATAAACAAGGTCTAACGTCCATGAAAGAAATGGAAGTAGCTAAGATTTCTTACCAAAAAAATCTAGCAGATATTGAATATTATAAATCTTTATTAGTTAAATTGGAAACAGGCAAAAGTAGGCAACAAAGCCAGTTAATTAAAGCTACTCGTGATGGTTTTGTTGTTAATACTATTGCCAGTTCTCAAACTAACATTGTAAAAGTTGGTGATCAATTAGCAACATTTATTCCCGATAATATAGTTCCTGCAGCGGAAGTTTATATAAGTGGTAATGATATACCATTGGTCAGAGAAGGACAAAAAGTCCGTTTAGTTTTTGATGGTTGGCCATCTGTGCAATTTAGTGGTTGGCCATCTGTAGCTATTGGTACTTTTGCTGGTATAGTTAAAGTAGTTGATTTCGCTTCTAGCCATAATGGTATGTTTAGAGTAATGGTTATTGAGGATCCAACTGAGCCTGATTGGCCACAAGATAAATTTTTACGTTATGGTTCTAGAACTGAGGCGTATATCCAATTAGGAGAGGTTAAGCTTGGTTATGAAATATGGCGTCAAATTAATGGCTTTCAAGTATCTATTGATCCTACAGCAGAAAAAGCAATCAATAGTTCTGAAGCTAAAGATAAGAAATAGGGTATTTAGTAGTGATATTTAGAATAGTTATAAATGCTATTTTGTTAAGTCAAATTAGCATATGTGCGGCTGAAACTTTGCACTTGAGTGTACCTGAGGTAGAGCGTAGTTTAAACCGCTGTTATCCTAAAATTTTAAATGCAGCATTACAAAAAGAAATTAATAAAGCCAAAGCACAGCAACAGCAGTCACCATTTGATACAAAAGTAAATGCATATGCTCAACAGCGTTCAGGTAGTACGTATAATACTGGTTATCAAAAAATTGAATTAGAAAAACGATTCTATGATTCGCCTATTTCAGTATATACAGGTTTTGATATATCATCAGGTTATACTCCACAATATGATTCCGCACAAATTACGTCAACCCAAGGACGAGAATTTGTTGGGTTAAAATTTAATTTATTAAGTGGATTTGCAATTGATAAAGATAGGCTTAGTCTTTATAATTCAATGATTGATACTGATAAAGCTAAATATGAAATAGAGCTTGCTAAATTATTAGTGAAAACAGATGCTATTAAGGCTTATGTTACGTGGTTAATTTCTGGGTATGAGTTAAAAGAATATCAAAAATTGTTAACCATTGCTGAGGCTCGTCAAAGTAACCTTGATAGGCGCTTAAAGTCTGGAGATGTGTCGGCAATAGATGTTAAAGAGAACTATAATTATATTTTAAAACGCAAAATAAAATTAATGAATGCAGAAGATTATTTTAATCAAGCTTCACAGTCACTTTCTTTGTATACTCGTGATAATCAATGTAATATGATAGTCCCAACTAAAAAAATGTTACCAAATGCATTACCAAAAGCACTATCTATAGATAAAAATATTACATCATTTGAAGAAATTAATAAAGCAATTTCTAATCGCCCAGAGTTTAATATTTTGAATACACAAATATCTCAGTTAAAAAATCAGCAAAAGCTCGCAAACACTGAGTATTTACCAAAGTTAAATTTAAATCTACAATACAATCAAAATAATTCTGAAGTAACTAGTACTTCATATTTTAGACTCAATCAACAAGAGGGAGTGGCAAAACTAGATTTTTCATTACCAATTGAACGAAGCTATGCAACAGGTTTAGATAGTGAAACTGCTAAAAATTTAGAAAAGCTGCACAATGAGCGTCAGCTTTTAATTGATCAAATTTCTTCAAGATTACAAACTTTAAAATATACGGTAGATCTAACAGGTTCACAAGTTAATCTGTCTGAAGAAGAGAATAAGCTAGCAAATCAATTATTAAGTGCAGAAGAAACTAAATTTAAAAATGGAGATAGTAATTTCTTCATGATAAATGCTCGTGAAGAAAATGTAACTAATTCATATATTTCTTTGTTATCAAACTTATCAGAAAATTATAAATCATATATAGAATATAATTTCCTGAACGGAAATAATAAAGAGTTAAAGAATATGGTACTTAATTAGTATTTATAATTACCATTGATAATGACGTTGTTTTATTTCGTGTTGATTGTGATAAAATAGCACGATTTTATATTTTGAGAAACAAGATGCCGATAATAAAAATTTTACCTCACGATGAATTAGCGCCAGAGGGAAAAGAATTCAAAGTTGCCAATGGCACAAATTTATGTAAAGCCATTTTGGCATCAGGGGTGGAGTTAGAGCATGCATGTGATATGTCATGTGCCTGTACCACTTGTCACGTAATTATTCGCCAGGGGTTTAATTCTCTGGGTGAGACAGGTGAAATTGAGGAAGATTTATTAGATAGAGCATGGGGGCTAACTTCACAATCTAGACTTTCATGCCAAGTTATTGTTAGCGATGAAGATGTAGTTGTAGAAATACCTAAATATACCATCAATCATGCTCGAGAAGGCTAATTTACTCTTAGTCTTTCGTGTTTGTAATGTGCTGAACTCTAAAAAATACTCTTCATGTACTTAGTGTACACTTCATCGTGTTTTTTATTCGTTCGTCTTTTCCAAAAACGAAATACTTCGAGTATATGTATGAAATCTTAAAAGTAGAAACAACATGAAAGAAAAAAGTAGTACTTATTTATTACATAATCATGAACATAAAGAAGTCCATGGTGACACCTCTCATAATAACTTAGATCATAATTCTCATGAGCATGGACATGATCATGGTCATATGATTCGTGAGGCTAGTGGAAGAGTTCTATTTTGGTGTTTAGTTATTACTTTTGGATTTTCATTAGTTGAAGGTGTTGTTGGTTGGTTTATCCATTCAATTGCATTACAATCTGATGCAGTACATATGATGACTGACGCGGCTGGGTTATTAATAGCTTATATTGCAAATGTAATTTCACGTCGTCCAGCTAATATAAAATTAACTTTTGGTTATGGAAAAGCAGAAGTACTTGGCTCCTTGATTAATTGTATGTTTACATCTGTTTTAACTATTTGGTTATTATTTGAGGTAATACGCCGTTTTTTCGAGCCTGTTGCGGTCGATGGCGGAGTTATGTTTGTGACTGCTGGCCTTGGACTTTTAGTTAACGGTGTGGTTGTTTTTATTTTATCTAAAAATGATCATTCTTTAAACACCAGGGCAGCACTAATCCATGCTTTTGGCGATTTACTTGGTTCCGTAGCTGCAATAGTTGCTGGTGCCATAATATACTTTACTGGTTGGTCAATTTTTGATCCTTTACTTTCATTAGTGGTAATTATTTTATTATTAGTTTCAAATATCAAGTTAATTCGCAAATCATCTCGTATTTTGATGGCTGGAGTTCCAGAGCATATTGCTTATAATGAAGTAGGTAATGATTTAAAGAAAATTGATGGTGTTATTGATGTTCATGATCTACATATTTGGTATATATCATCGAATCAAACAGCTTTAGCCGCACATGTTTTAGCATGCAAGCTTGATGATTGGCCAGTGATTTTGGTGGCTTGTCAAAAGATGTTACTTGATAAGTATCAAATTAGTCACGTAACTTTACAAGCCGAGTTTGATGATATTAAGTGTGCTGAGGCAGGCTGCTGCTAATTACTCATCAACTTTTTGGCTTATACTTTGTCATTCTTCAAAAAATGTTTCTCATGTACTAACTGTACATTTCGGCACATTTTTTATCATTATTCCGTGTCTAAGCCAAAAATTTTTCGAGTAATATATAATTAGAAAAATAAATATAATTGAAGTGAGGTAGTAAATGAGTAATGTGACTGCTTTAAATAAAGAAGAGAAGAGGGTTTTATTGTTATCTTCTTTGGGTGGTATGTTAGAACTATATGACTTTGCTATTTATGGTGCATTTGCCACTTATTTTGCCAAGCAGTTTTTCCCAAACCAAGATGGGTTTATTGGTATCCTTGAAACATATATGGTGTTTTTGCTAGGGTTTATTTTACGTCCAATTGGTGGTATGATATTTAGCCATATTGGTGATGAAAAAGGCCGTAAAAAAGTTTTAGTTTACACGGTTTTTTTGATGGGGATATCATCTCTAGGTATAGCTATTTTGCCAACATATGCACAAATAGGTATTGTTGCGCCTGTATTACTTATGCTTATGAGAATGCTGCAAGGTCTAGCAGTTGGTGGAGAGCTTCCAACTACATTTGTTTATATCAGTGAGTATATGCCAAATAAGCGAATATTTGCTTTTAGTGTAGTTATGGGTGGGGTGTTTAGTGGGTATTTACTAGCATCATTAGTTAATTTTATACTAAGTGAAATTTGTACAGAAGATTTTATTTATCAATATGGTTGGAGAATACCATTTGTTATCGGAAGCGTACTGTGTTTACTTAGTTTTAAGATTCGTAAGAGTCTTCATGAAACTGATGCCTTTGAGCAGATAAAAACCAAAGAAAAATTTCCAATATTAATGGTGTTACGTCAACATAAAATACCTTTAATAGCAGGGGCTTTTATGTCAGCTGCCCAGCAGGTGTTTAGCGTGGTTGGAATTATTTATATGCCAACATATTTAAATAAGTTACTTAATGTTAGTAATACATTAATAGCACAAATATCAACTATGGGATTATTTTTATTTGTATTAATGATTATCATATTAGGTGTATATTTTAAAAATAAATCTACGAACTTAGTGAAAATTTTATTATGTGGACTTTTGATAAATATAATAACTATACCTCTAGCTTTTTATTCAATGAAACACAATTTATTTGTGCTTGGATATAGTTTACTATTATTACCACATAGTATTTTTGGCTTGTTTATCCCTTTATGTATAACCTTGCTATTTCCAGCTAATGTAAGGCTTAGTGGTGTATCGCTTAGTTACAATATATCGATAGTAATTTTTGCAGGTACGGCGCCACTTTTAATTACGGCATTAATTAATTATACACAGCTAACTTTTTTTGCACCGGCTATGTATATGATATTATTTTTAATATTGGGGTGTAGTGCAATGTGCTTAATGTTTCGTAAATTGTATTATCGTTAATTTATAGTAATACCTTGATTATTAAGGAAGTATTACTATATAATATCAAGGGAAGAGTTCTAATATAATAAGGAGTTAAAATGAACTATAATAATTCTTATCAGCAACAACAATATGCGATGGCAGCACCTTCGGCTGAAATTCGTAACCAAGTAATGAGAAATACTTATTTATTACTTGCATTATCTATGATTCCAACTGCAATTGGTGCTCTATTAGGTATTAACATGGAGTTTACGTTTTTACGTGCTAGTCCTATTGTGGGTAGTTTACTACTTATAGGTGGTATGTATTTTATGATGTTTATGGTACAAAAAAACCGTAATAGCTTTGCAGGTGTAGTTTGGCTAATGGCATTCACTCTACTAATGGGTATGCTTCTTGGGCCATTATTGCAATTTGCATTACGTATTCCAAATGGCAGCCACATGATTTTATTAGCTGCAGTTATGACTTCAGCAATATTTTTTGTAATGAGTGCAATAGGCTTTGCAGTAAAGCGTGAAATGCCTATGCTAACTAATTTCTTAGCAGTTGGTGGAATTGTAATTCTTATTGCTATGGTAGCAAATATATTTTTACATATACCAATGTTATACCTAGCTGTATGCGGCGCATTTGTTATTTTTTCATCATTAATGATCTTATGGCAGATAAACCAAATTGCATTAGGCGGTGAAACAAATTATATTTCTGCTACATTAACTTTATATGTTAGTTTATATAATTTATTTACTAGCTTATTACAAATTATTATGGCTTTATCTGGAAATGATAGACGTTAATTAACGTAAATAAGTAAATAATAAAAAATTGCCGAAAATTTCCGGCAATTTTTTTATTATTTATTGCATAAGTTATATTTATATGGTATTATTCGTTTATTAGAATTTGTATATTTATAGTTTAAACAATTAGTGTTTTAAAGTAGTTATTTTTGGCATAGGCATTAACATGGGGTTATTTAGAGTTACTAAATTACAAGACCCGCTATTAGTCTTTAATCTATTAGTGGCCTTTGTTCCGCTTGCTCTACTTATAGATTTCCTTCCAGATCATGAATTAGATAGCATTATCATGCTTGGCAATTTCATCGCTCATTTATATTTTTTAATTGATGGTTTACATTCTGTTACGATATCTCAATCATTAATTATCTTAGTTATCATAAACCGTTTTTTCCCTATTTTTATCTTATCAAAAGAACTCTTAAAGTTTCGAGTTATTTGTTACTTAGTAGTTCGTATCATGTCGATAATATTTGCATCTATACATGAAACTTATAGAAAGCTAATATCTAGGTTTTCAACTGTATACGTTGATACATTATTTCATTTTAATAAAGAAGTTATTACAGCCTTTATCAGCGTTCCTTAATAATAAAAGCATATAAAATTTAAAATTGTTTTTGTTAAATTTAAAAGCAACATAGTCGTTGCAAATGCTTTATTAAGGACGAGAAAATGAAAAAATATTTTTCGCTAAGATCTTCTATTGCCTATTCAATTTTATCCCTTTCATTAGTTGCCTGTAATGGTGGTGGTGAACAAAGTGGGAATTGGCAAGATGTAAATACAGATGTAAAAAATCAAACTTTATTATTAAATACTATTTGTGGCGATGATGGTGTTAATAGCTTTGTTATCCAAGAGGCAAGTGGAGAACCTGTTTCTACTTCGTTTAACTTGGGTAAATCTAGAGGTGTTCGCTCAGTTATTCAATGTGTAAATGGTGCACAATTTGATGTAACTAGTGCAGCAGATTGGTCTAGTAGTGATCATGAAGTTTTTACAGTTGATAATCAATCTTCAAAAGGTTATGTATCTCCATTAAATATGGGGTCTGCATATTTATTTGCCACTTACTTAGATGGTAGTTATGTAGCCAAATATAATATTAATGTTGTTGATGCTGCATTAAAAAGTATAGCTTTATCAATAGGTAGGGCTAATAATCAATTAGCATCAGGTGAAACTATTCCAACTATTGTTAGTGGCGCTTATAGTGATAAGAGTAACGCACTAATAACAGATGCAACTCTTGTTTCGAGCGATAACTCAATTATTAAGGTTAGTGGCCAAAATATCATAGGTGTAAAAACTGGTACCGCAACTATTACTGCAACATCCGGAAATTTTAGCTCTAAAATTACTGTGGAAGTATTAAATGCAGCGGTAAAAGGCTTGGTTTTAAACTCTGATAATCAAACGGAGTTTACTACTGGGATTCCACAAACTGTTACTTTAAGGGCAAAGCTTGCTTTGACTGATGGTAGCCTAATTGATATTCCGCAAAGTACAGTTAATGCTCCAAGTATGACACAGTGTAAATTACAAAAAGATCCCAATGATACAAATATTTCATTTGTTACATCAGGAAATGGCTGTACTATAACGTCTACTACTGAGTCTGGACAAAATCGCGTAGTTTATTCATATTCTATTCTGGGTTCAAATAATCAAGTTACATCTACTTTTGAATCAAACATTATAGTTAAGTCTACAGATAATGATATAAAAGATTTATTAATTGATCTTGACTCTAATATTAAAAATGGCGGCATGATTGTTGGCGATGTTTATCGTTATCATATTTATGCGGTTTTGAAGAACGGTAAGCAAGTTGATGTTACTAAATCAATTCCACTTAAGCATTCAATGTTATACCAAAATTCCGATGTGTCAGATAAGGTTGTCGTCGGTGATACTGGTTATATTGGTTCAACATCTAATTCATTTGATGATGGTAAAGGTGGTGTTATAAAGCTTACTGATTATATTATCAAAAATGATACAGCTCAAAAAACTGTTCGTTTATCTTTAAACGCATCATTAAGCAAATTTTCGGCTAACTTTACTAAAGATATTGTAGTAATGTCAAATATATTAACTGTTAGTAATCTAAGTGATTATTTTGCCAAAAATATTTATCCTAAACTAAATTCTAGCGATAAAAAAGGATTTAAAACATTTTCTGGTTTTAATTCAGATGGAACTCCAATCTTTAATGATTATACATCTATGTTTGTTAACTTAAAAGATGACCAATTAAGTGCAAGTAAAATATCTGACATAAATGCTTCGGTTAATTTAGAGTCTGTTGGATCACAAACTATCGAAATGATGGTTGATACAACTATTCCGCGGATTAACAAGATTCATGGCAGCGATGATGCATCTATGTCAATTGCTACTATTGGGTGTAATATGACGAGTTCGCCAAGGACTATTACAACTGCAAGTATTAATAAGATAATTACAGAAACTAATACTGTTAGTCGTGGGTTAACTATTGGAGTTGAGCAAACTGTTGAAATTGGTTTTTCATTAGCGAAATCTATAACAAAATTTAGTTTAAGTGGTAATAAAACTTGGTCTGATACTAAAACAAATACTCAAACCTATACATTATCTCCACAAAATGTGTTGCTAGAGTCTTATGGTAAAGCATTAGTAGTGCAAAAGGTTTTTAAGACAAATATTGGTCTTACTGGGAAATTTAGCTTACCGCTAACTGCGAACAGTTGTATTCCTTTTACTATTAATGGTTCATTGAATGGTTTCAACTTGTCTTCTCCTGCGTGTATCAAATATCAAGAAATTTCATCAAAACCCTCAGATGTAATTTTTAATAATTTATTTGATGGGAGTAATACATTGACATTTTTTGCTAATTATAATTCAGATTCTATTACTGAAGCTCAGACCAATACTGTTGCGGTTTATGTTTATTATCCTGGAGATGTTGGCTATGATAGCATTAGTTGCCAAGATTCGATACTAAACACAACAGGATTGAAATCAGCTAAAACAACGCAAGATAATGTTTTGTTCAAAAATAATACTGTGAGTCAAAATGGTAAGAAAATTCCATTATCTATGAAAAATTTAACTAAAGTTCAAACAGTTAGTAAATAAAATTATAAGGATTTATATCATGAAAAAGTTAATATATATTTTAGGTGTATTAAATATTGTTCCTGCCTATGCACAAGCAGTAAACTGGTATGTATGGATAATAAATAATTCTTCTGATAAAAGTGTTTCTATTTCAGAGCGTGAGAATCGTTATTGGGACAATTGGGGTTGGGATCCGTGTGATACAAACTGGAATAATGCTACTACAGCCGCAGGCCAGACATCACTAAAATGTGGAGGTACAAATAATAAAAGCGTAATAGGTTATTTTGGTTATTCAATTGTAGTTAAAGATAAAAACGGTAGCGTTATTTTTAATAAACGTCAGTTTTTGGATACTTATAATGATCAACCTGCTAATTTGTCTATTAAAAGTGGCGATTGTGGAAATTGCACGTTAAAAAATATGCGAATTAATGATAATCTAGATGATAAGGATGGCGTTGTTATCTATGTATTTGATGATAATGGCTTTAGTAGCACGTTATTGAATTATGGTAGTCAACATTCATATTCAAATGCAGGTTATCCAAAAGAATTAAATTTATTAGAAAAAAAATGTAACGACTCATCCAATCCAAATGGTTGTTCTTTATACCAAAAATATCAATAATGTATTTATAATATTAAAAAGCATCACCTAATGTGATCTGCTCCCTATAATTAAGTATTATAGGGAGTTTTTTATGCGTACGCAAAATACTCATCAAAAAACCTATACCATAAAATTTAAAATCTAAATTGTTCAATTATCTCTTTCTGAAATTAAATCATGTTCTGATTTATCTAAAGAGTTTATGATAAACATAAGTACGATTAATAAATGGATATCTCAATATAGATCTGGAAATAATACATCAGACGATGATATAGGAAAGCATTATATTTACGAAGAAGTAATTGAAGCTTGAATACCACCAGTACTCGATGGATGTATACACTGTTTAGATAGTTTAGGCTTTAAATATTCGGTTAACACTAGAGAAATAGCTTTTATTACTCTCGCATCTTCGGCATCCCAAACAGCTCTTGAACCATCATCACAATTAGTACGGTAACGTAACATTGGAGAGAAGCGATAGCTTCCATCCAATAAATGTTTCCGAATTAGAGGCTTTATTGAATCCCAGCGCTCACGGAGTAACCAGATATCACTATTGTCAGGAAAATTTTCTCGTGCTTTACAACACCATAAAAAAGCTTTCTCTAATATTTCGCTACTAGCTACTTGAGTTAAGAGCACTGAACTTTTCAATTTATATTATACTCCAATGAATTAGACTAGTTGAGATTAAACGCATCTAAAATAGTACAAAGTACAAATTTTATTTTGATGCGTCTAACCAGATACGATTCAAATTCTATTTACAAATTAACTCCTGCTAACGTATACTATATACTATTAGTTAAGTTGAAATTGCAAATTTTTGGTTTGCCCATACTTATTTCGAATTTACTATTGAGAGACGCAGACTATTCTCGTTGCGTAGTCCCCAGGATTGTCCTGGTCATCGCACGGCCAATTTTCAAGATCGATGAAGGCAGAACTTACCTGCGGTTGTCCGGACATGACTGCATTACCCTGGCCCCCGTCCCCGGCTGTACCGGTCCATCTATTACATAAATCTACCGGAGGTTTTGTCGCCCAATCGCTCGTCAATCCCGTCCATGTGACTACGAATCCGGTATATGCAGACCAGTCGTAACCTTGCGGATTACCTATACCCTGTGTTAATGGGAATGCAAAAATAGAATCGGGGGTAGTCGTGCCTAACTCGCCGCCGCCTTTTATATCAATGTACTGTGTGTTAGATTCAAAGATCCAATTTATCGGCGTCGGCTTCGCCGCTCGATTCACTCCATCTACTATCATTGCCTTCCATGTTAAAGTTCTAGCGACATTGTTAGGTATCCACCCTACGCTTTCAGCATCATGTTGACATATTGCATCTGCCTTAGCTATACCATTAGCGCCAGTAGGTTGCCAAACGGAATTAGCTACAACCATCGCACCGTTTGGTGATGATTGTGACACGAAGACCCATTTAGTTGGCACAGGTACTGGCTGTGGGTTGACGGTAATAGCTTTGTTTGCACTTGTATACCCAGTTGCACTTGCTACTAGTGTTGTATTACCAGATTCATTCCCAGCAGTAACAGTAACATTGCATGTATTTGAAGCAGTGCTAAGATTACATGTTGATGCTGATAAAGTTATTTTGCTATTATCTGCTACTACTGTTACAGGTAAACTATTTACCCCTGTACTATTACTAAGGGTAATTGTTG
>JAQUVM010000111.1 GCA_028693355.1 Burkholderiales bacterium | reverse complement strand
GTATGCCAAGCATTATTACTTTAATTGGGAATTGGCAAATTATTTTAAGTGCTATTTCATGCGGTAGTATCTTTATGTTTATACTTTGGATAATATTTGGTAAAATTGATTTATCGATGGAAACAGAATCTTCTAGCTCTGAGAAATACTCATTATTAGATGGATTAAAAGATCCATTTAACTGGAAATATGCCTTCACTTACTCAGGTTTACTTGCCTTTTATATAGTGATGTTTACATTTTATCCCAAAGCAGGTATTGCACAAACAAAAGAAGTTATTTTATTTGGCATCATTGGTGCAATAGTTGGCATGATTTACTCTAAAAAATTTACTAAACGAATTCCTTTACTGCGAATCAGTGGATTAATTCAACTAATTATGGTATTTTGTTTGAGTTTCAACAGTGGCAGCCCAACAATATCAATGATAAGCGCAGCTTTACTTGGCTTTTTTATGTTCTTACCAATGCCTGCGTTAGTAACTTATGCTCAAGAACGCAAAAATATAACAGCACAAAAAATATCTGTAACTTTTAGTTTATTTTGGTCAATTAGCTACCTAGTTGCAACCATTATGACAATGCTATTTGCAAAAATCGTAGACATGAATAATGGCGACTATCATAATGCATTCTTATTTATATGCTTAATAGAAAGCTCATTTTTTATTGGTGCATTATTACTTAAAGAAAATTCTGGAGCTCAAACATGAACGTAAACCCATCAATATATACATTTCTCCAACAGGTTGATAAACTCAAAATACATCTGCAAGAGATTGGTTTTAAAGCAAATCAAAGCAATGCACGTGAATCATTAATCAATACAACTCGTACCTTTATGACCGAATGTGATTTAAGTGTAACGGCAACTGATGAAACCATTAATCGTGATAAATACCCTATTCCAATACGTATATATAATCCTAGTCCTAATAAAATACTACCTATTGCGGTATTTATTCATGGTGGTGGTCATATGTGTGGAAGCGTTGCGGTATATGATGGAGTTGTTCGTAAACTAACTAAATATACAAATCATATAATTATAGCAATTGACTACCGTTTGGCACCAGAATTTCCATATCCAACTGGATTAGATGATTGTAAACATGCTATTCAAAATATTTTTGCGGTATTAGAGGATAGAAATATTCATTATACAAATAAAGATATTACATTAATCGGTGACAGTGGCGGCGCTGCGTTTTGCACCTCAATCGTGATGGATAAACAATTTGTAGAATCCTATAATATTAAAAAACAAGTTTTGATATATCCTTCAGTTGACTATACACTAACACTACCAAGTACTGATCAATATGGAGTTGGCTATTTATTAGAAAAAAATAAAATTGCGTGGTATTTTGATAATTACTTTCAAAATAACGAGGATAGAAAAGAAAAATCTCCTCTTTATAATAAGTTTTATAATGGGATGCCAGAAACATTAGTAATAGTTGCTTCTCATGACCCGCTCCGCTCTGAGGGAGAAGAGTATTATCAAAAGGTTATAGGCGCTGGTAATCAAGCAAAACTTAAGATTATAGATGGCGTAATCCATGCTTATTTAATGCTTGAAAATTTATGCAAAGAGGAATGTGAGATTACATATCAAGAAGTCGCTAGATTTATATAGTTATATAATAATTAGCAATGGATGGCTAATTAAGATAAGTAGATACTAAAAAACTCATGTTATAATAAACGTCTCTAGCAACCGCTGTAATTTTTCAGGAGATAAATATGAAAAAATTATTAATTGCTCTTATGGGTTTTGCCATCGTTGGTATAGCTAATGCTGATACTCCAACAGAAGCTCCTCCTATGCAAATGGATCCAGTATGTAAACAAGCTTTTGAACACATGCGTGATAGCAGACCAAAAGTAGAAGCAGCTATAAAAGCTAATGACGCAAATAAAGTTGGTACATTAGTAATAGCTGATCACAAGTATATGGAAGATTTCATGAGTAAAAACCCTCAATGTAAACCTCCTATGCCACCAAAAAGATAATATCTCTAACTTAATTTAAACTATACTACCTGATACCTTCTAAGCTAATATCCTTGGCTTTGTTGATCATTACATGTATATTTAAATTTTAGCTTATATATGTATCATTAAAAAATCTCCAGAGTAATTTTTATTCTGGAGATTTTAATTTAAAATGCTTTTTTACATAATGATTTATTTTTAACTACGTTAAAGCCTGGTAAGTCTTTGAACTTATCTTGATTTCTAATTACATAATTATAAGCATCAAGCGTATAACTTTGAGCATTTTCATCATTAAGATTATAATAATTTGGTCGATATTGTTTTAATTTATTACCCCAATAAAACTCCAAATAAGGAGTGCTATTACTACCATCAATAACAGGATTATTTAGGTTACATTTTGAATCAGCCACTAATTTCATCAAGCTTCGATATGGGTCATCTCCTATTTTACTAATTTTATTTGGTAATGCAGAAAAATCTATTTCTTTACCGTAGCTATCTTTCAGCCAAACATATTGATTACTTTTCATATAATCATAAAATTCACTCTCATTATAATTGCTCTTATTATCTACAATATATACATAAACTTTGCCATCATAACCACAGGAATTTTTTTGATTAGCTAATAAATATAATGAATATGTACTATGATGTCCGTCAATTAGATAAATAATCCCTTTTGGACCGATTACACCCGCAATACCTTTTTTACTAGTACCTCTTTTTTGTAAGTCTTGATCTAACGCTTTACTATCACATTTTTTGCTGGTTGATAAAAAAATGCCTTTTTCTGGCTTAGTCATTCTAATTACAAACATACCAACGTCACTTTGCCCAGGATGAAGTTCATTAATGTTTGTTATACACTCCATACCTGCTGCCACATCAATATTACATGATGAAAATACATCATTTGCTGATGCAAAACTCACCATTAACAAGCTTCCATAAAAAATATTTTTATTCATTTCTATTTACATCCTCCATTTAAACACCTGATTATATTATACTTTTATTATAGCAAAAATAATTATGTAATATCCAATGAAAATATATTTATTTTAAGAATATAACTCATGCTAAGATCCCCTTATTCAATTAATTGTATAAGAGTTATACAAAATTGTCTATTTTCTAGGTGTTTAACTATTTGATAGAATCTATGCTGTAACAGTGTATATATGCAACAAACTTAATCATAAAGGGTTAAAAAATGAAAACAAATCAAATGAGAAAATTAAGCTCAGCGTTAGTTATTTCAGGAAGTGTTTTAATTGCTGGTTGTAATGGTGGAACAGGTGGTCAAACTCTTACTGGCGCCCCCATAACAGCTAATGCAGCTAAAAGCTTATTTACTACTAACGAATGTTTAACAGCTAAAATTAATTTTACTGGAAGTTCAACATGGTATTTAAGTGGCACTATAGATATAACAAACACGTGTTCTACTGAAATAGATCTATCTAAACAAACTATTAGCTTTACTTCACAAGATAAAAACGGAAATAAAGTAAGTGTTGGTACGTTAAATAATTGGTGGATTAATAATTCTAGCTATAAATTAAACTTTACAAATGGAAATGCTAATCAACAAATTGGTACAGTTACAGCAGAAAATGGCAATGCAACGATTAAAGCCAAACAAACAATCAGCTTTAATGGTGGTTTAAATTTAAATGGGAGTGCATTTAATAATGAAATAGCACAATCTAGCCTAGCAATTAATGGCGCTAGCCCAGAACCAGTACCTCCTACACCAACACCTGATCCTCCTGAACCGGTACCTCCTACCCCAACTCCTAGTGATGATTACCCTGTATATCCAGCTCAAAGAGGTTCTTATACTGGTGGTACTATTGTACATGGTACAGATGGAGCATTATATCAATGTTTATCAACTTCGGTTGCTTCTTGGTGTAATAGCGTAAATGGTGAATGGGCTTATGCACCAGGAACTGGAACATATTGGAGCCAAGCTTGGAAAGTTGTATCTGCTCCAACTCCAATTAGTACAGGCAGCTTAAACGTAGTTGTAGATACTAGTAATGCAAATTGCAGCGGTAGCGCATGTGGAGTAGTAACTGCAAATGTTACAAACTCTTCTGGCACTGTAGTGAGTAGCTTCACAGTACCAAATACTGCACTAGGTGGAAAATATACACAGTCTATTACAGATTTAAAAACAGGTAATTACTCTGTAACAACAACTACCATCAATCAAACAACTGTTAGTTATACTCCTGCAACTGCAGATGTAAAATCTAATACTACATCTACAATCACAGTTAAGTATGATAAAACACAACCAGCAACTAAAACTGGCACAGCCTCTATAAATCTTGGTAATTATGTTCCAAATTATACAGGTGACTTACAAGTTGAGATATTAAACTCTAAAGATAATGATAAAGTTGTTGGTAACTACGTTGTAAAACAAGGTGGAATAATCACAACGGCTGAATTACCAGTTAGTGATAGCACTCACGTATATCGTGTTAAATTAACAACTGGCATTGCAGACCCACTACAAGGTCTATACTATATAGAAAGTGGTCAAGCAACATTAACTATAAACAAAGATGTTAATACTTCATTTAATATTCCTATGACTAAATCATCAGTTGCATTAAAAAATGTAACACTTGCAATTAGTGGCTTGGAAAATAATGATATAACTAATATTGTTTTTAGTGATGCGGCAAATAAATATAACTATGTAAACTATACTAATCAAACTAATGGAAATGTAGTTTATAAATTAGAAAATAGTTTAAATACTGGTATTTCTGTAACTGCGAA
>JAQUVM010000030.1 GCA_028693355.1 Burkholderiales bacterium | reverse complement strand
GAGTATGGACTGGGCAGAAGATTGGAAGTAGTAACACTATTACTAATAGTATGATTGCACCACAAACTGATATAGATAGTTGGGGCTTTCATAATAATGAGTGTGGAACTGATTTTTGGAGTGTTAATAATAATATAGGAAACTGGATTATTACGGATAGTCATTATCAAGGTCCAGATTTTAGAGCATTTACTAGCTGCTTCTATAAAAATCAAGTGTGGGGAGTGCGTAGAGTTTTAAATTAATACCAATGGGTATGTATATTTAAAGGATATAGATATATAGCTAATTCACTCTTGGATTAGCTATATAATACTATACTTAAATTAAGGATTATTATGTTATATATTTGTGCAACCCCTATTGGAAATACTGGTGATATTACCTTACGCGCTTTGGAAGTGCTAAAAAGTGCTGATGTTATTTTATGTGAAGATACAAGAAATAGCTCTTACTTATTAAATCATCATGAGATTTCTAATAAAAAATTAGTTGCCTTACATGAACATAATGAGAATGAAGTATCTGAAAAAGTCATGGAATGGCTTAAAAACGATTTAATTATAGTGCAAATCAGTGATGCAGGTACACCTGGCATCTCAGACCCTGGGGCTAGATTATGTAATTTAGCTTTTCAGCACGGATTTATGCCACATCCATTACCCGGAGCTTCTGCATATACTAGTTTATTATCTGTAAGTGGTTTAGTGGAAACCAAAAGCTTATTTTATGGATTTTTGGCGAATAAACCAACGCAAAGGCAAAAACAGTTATTTGAGTTTAAAGATTCTAAATTTGCGGTTATTATTTATGAGTCACCTCATCGTATTGTCGATTGTATAAACGATATTATTATGTGTCTTGGCGGTGATATAGTGTTAGTTGTGGGGCGAGAGTTAACAAAACGCTTTGAAACTATTGTTAAAATGACAGCTAATGATTATGCCGAGTTTTTAAAATCAGATAATAATCAGCAACGAGGTGAATTTGTAATTAATATTTTACCAAAAGAAGCAAAACCAGGCGGTAGCGAACTAACTTCAGAAACTATAAAAATACTTGAATTATGTGCTGAAGAATTGCCTGCAAAAAAAGCAGTAAATTTGACAAATAAAATTACTTCAGCCGACAAAGATGCGATGTATCAATATTTGCTATCTAAAAAAAATCTTATATAGTACTGGTTCAAGTAGAACTAATAATGGAGTTGGTAATTTATCAATTTCTAATAATTAGAAAAAATATTATAAACCTGATTTTTATTAAATCAGGTTTTTTTATTGTTCAAAATTTCTTATGCCTAATATGCTATAATTTGCGTCAATTATTATTTAACTTATTATATTAATTATGAAATACAACAATTTTAGTGGGAACCTCAATGCAACAGTAGGGGTATTTTTTGATAGTTTTGCTAAAATTGCGATAAGTATAGCAGTTATGACAGGCGCAATCCATTTAGCACCAGAGATTGTTCACCATCAAGTAATCCCAGGAGTTTGTTTTGGTTTATTTATGCTAAATTTAGCATATTATTTACAAGCCAAATATATGACCAGAAAAACCGGGCAAAGTATTACCGCATTACCAAGCGGTTTGCAATCGAGTTGTGTTTTTGTCTGGCTTTTTGCTGTAATGTTACCTATATCTAGTAGGACAGGTAATCCATTACTAGCATATCATGTGGTTTTAGTTGCAAATTTTTTAAATGCAATTTTTTTCACAATTGTTAGTATTATACTTATAACATGTAAAAAATATATTCCTAAAACAGCTTTATTTAGTGGATTAGCAGGATCAGCATTTACTTGGCTTGCAGTAAATAATTTACCACTTTTAGTTGCTCATCCATTATCTGGATTACTTCCTCTTTTTGTTATGCTAATTTTGATGTTTGCTAAGTATGATAAAAATGTACCATTAATTATGCTAGGCGTAATATTTGGCACTATTATTGCATTATTAACTAATGAATTTACAGTAAATAATAATTTAATTAATCAAAGTATATACTTACATTTACCCCAGTTTGCAGGGCTTCCACTTGATAGTAACGTGATAAATTATTGTCTGCAATTTTTGCCTTTGATTATAGCATTTGCAGTTATAGATGCTATTAGTGCTGTACAGACACTAGAAGAAGCTAGGTTAAGTGATGATAAATTTAACCCATATACCAGCTTATTTATTAGTGGTGGAATTAGCGGATTATCAGCTTTTTTTGGCAATCCATTTGCGATGGCACTATTTTTTGGACATAGTTCATGGAAAAGAGCTAATGCTACGGCAAATTATTCATTATTTAATGGTCTAATTTATCTATTACTAGCTTTTTCTGGAGTTGCACAGCTATTGGTTGCAGTTATTCCAGATTGGGTTGCACTACCTGTATTAATTATTATTGGTCTTATGACAACAGCCGTGAGCTTTCAAGCTTTAGAAAAAGATGAACATATTTTATTAGTAATAGGGATTATTCCAATTTTAATAGAATTAATCTATAATAAATTAGAACTACTTGCATTTCAGCATAATATCGAAATATTAAATGATCCTACTATTCACGGAATGTTTATACTATCAAAAGGTGCAATATTATTTAGTATGCTAATAACATCAATGCTCTACTATGTCATGAAACGTAATTGGGGTTCTGCATTTATCTGTGTAATATTTTTATTAGTATGTTCTACTCTTGGGCTAATTCATTCACAAAGTCCGCAGTTAATATTTTTCTCAACAATGAATTATTTTTATATTAGCTTAGCTTTTATTTTATTGTTTATTGCTTTGGTAACAAAAAATGCCCGAATTAAAATTTAAATTATTAATCGATAATATATCGAATAACAGCTTTTATAAAGTTATTAATGATGAAACTCTTAGTGATATTTTAGAGTGTAAATTATATGTACAGAGATACAATAATAAACCGTATATTTTTAGTTGTTTTGCAACGTCTGTAGATGGTCGACTTTGTTATCCTGATGCTACAAGCGGGTTTACTATTGCTAAATATAATAATGAAGCTATATCAATAGAGCGCTATGCAGATTGGTGGAATTTGTCATTAGGTCGAGCGATTAGTGATGCCGTAATTATCGGTAGTAATAGTATTTTAGGTGAGCATGGGAAATATATAGCAAGCGTAGATATAAAAGAACTACGAGAACTTAGAGGCAATTTGGGTAAGCCAGAAGAATTGCTACACATCATAATAACTAGAGATGCTAATAAAATAGATTGGCAAAATGAAGAAGTAGTTAAAAACCCAAATATACCGCTTATTATTTTTAGTGGCAATACCCCTAGAAATTTACCGGACAATATTATCATAAGTGATAAATTTACTCGAGGTTTAAATAAGCAGCTTATTTTGGACGAAACTCTAAATTTGCTTAGCTTAATTAATCTTTTATATGAAAATAGTATAAAAACTATATTAAATGAATCACCATATTATCACCATTATTTGCAAGAACATAAGCTATTAGATGAAGCATGGCTTAATACATCAGGTGTCTATATAGGCGGTAATATAGCTACTTTAGGTTTACAAAATTTACCATTTACTGCTTTATCTCATCCACATTATAGCATTTTAACTTTACATCATATAGCGCATAATTTTCTTTATACTAGATATAAAGTTACTTATTCATGATGCAACTCTCAAATACGCCTATAAGCTCATTTTTTATTAATGGTCGTGAGATTTTTATTAAACGAGATGATTTATTACATCCTGAGTTTAGTGGAAATAAAGCGCGTAAGTTAGCATATTTCTTAGAGAAAGATTTTTCTCATATTATCACATTAATTAGTTATGGCGGTGTTCAGTCTAATCTAATGTATTCACTATCTGCGTTAGCTAAACTGAAAGGTTGGCAATTTATCTATTATAGCAATAGAGTATCGGCACGAGCCAAATTAGCAGAGTATGGTAACTTAGCCGAATCAATAAGAAATGGAATGCAACTAATAGAGCTTTCTGAAAAAAACTTAAATGAATATGTAAAGATAAGACATACAAGTAATTTTGAATTAATAATTGAACAAGGTGCTGCACAAGCAGAAGCTAAGTTTGGAATTACCAAATTGGCAGATGAATTGCGTGAATGGGTTCAAGAAAATAATATTAAGAAGCCAATACTTTTTTTGCCATCAGGCACTGGTGCAACAGCCTTTTATTTACAAAATGCTTTAGAAGAATATGATGTCTATACAACGAACTGTGTTGGTAGTAGTCAATATTTGCAGGAGCAATGGAGTGCTCTAGGTAAGAGTAGCAAATTACCTAAGGTATTAGATAATAACTTATATACTTTTGCTAAGCCGTATCTTGAGCTATGGCAGACTTATAATTATATAAAAGAACTCGCAGGTGTTGAGTTTGATTTGATCTATGATCCTATTGGGTGGAAGATGTTATTACAAGATTTGTCTAATTTGGATGGAACAGTTATCTATATACATTGTGGTGGATTGCTTGGTAATTCTACTATGCAAGAAAGGTATTACTTTAGCTATCCGCAATTAAAGAATATTGGTTAGCTAAAGCAATATGTTTGGTGAATTATTTCTTTTTATTTAATATATTTATACTCTCATTAAATAATTCTTGTTGATGTTCAGTTAGTTTTTTAATTAATTCAACATTTAGATTTGATAAATTATATACACTTTTAACACCACTAATTTCTTGTAGGTAACTCATAATATCTTGATTAATTATGCGAAACTTCTCTGTAGTTAAGTTGGTTAGTTGTAGTAATTTAGAACTTTCAGAATTATCTTGAGGTTTAGATTTTTCTATTTTTTGCTCAGTTTTTTGATGGTTATCTATTTTTGTAGCATCAATTTTTTCGGTAGTATTCTGGGATATTTTTTGTTCAGTTACAGCTGCTGTAGATTTAGTAGTCCTAGTACGAGTTGTACTTGGCTTTGTTACACTCTTTTGCTCTTCAGAAACTGATTTTCTTAATGAATTTGCTAGTTTATTAGTCATGATTATATTCTCCTTATTTGAATATATTACTTTAAAATTTCTTTAATTTCGGCTACTAGATTATTAATTTCTGTTTTAGCTTTACTATTATCCATATCTAATACAGTGCTACCATATGCCGCAGCTTGACGATATGCAGTTCTTTGATAGATATCTGTATTAAATTTAGGAAATTCAAACTCATTTATTAATGATAGAGCTTCTTTTGCTATACTTGCATTTGTCTGACACATATTAGCAAGTAATCTAGCCCCAAGATTTTCATTAATTTCGCTTACATCACTTATTAATTTTTGAATACCAATAGCTGACCATAAATCGGTAGGGCTTGGTATTACAGGCACTATTGCTAAATTTGCAATTAATAATGCTGATGCTGTAAATTTATTGTCAATAGCAGGTGGGCAATCAACAAAAATATATTCATAATCATTTAGGTATTTTTTAATTTCACGATTTACTTTGTCGGTGATATTAGCCAGGCTCATCACTGCACATGGAAATTGTTTGTCATCTTCAGCGCTGGCTGCCCAACGCGATGCACTTCCTTGCGGATCACCATCTATTAGTAAAACTTTGTGCTTTTTACCAAAAGCTCCAGCGATATTCATCGTCAAAGTTGTTTTACCACATCCACCTTTTTGATTAGTTAATAATATTACTTTTGCAGTCATGTTATTCCTATTTGTAATTTTTTTCTAAAATATATAAAACACCTAGTACACAACTAATTAAAAATAAAATTGAAGATACTGAGTGCCAGAAGCTAAATTCTGTAGTGTGTTGAAAAACGCGATTAGTTATGTCGGTAAGCTGTACTCTTAGTTTTACGATTATTGGTGATATGGCAAAATAATTAATAAACAAAATAGTTTCCATGAATGCAATATACCAAAATCTTCTTAGATGAAATATTTGTAGTTTGTAATCCATGACAATTTCTATTAATGCCATAAAGAGTGAAACCATTCCAATATATGCAACTATATTAAATATTTGCCCAGCTATTGTGGCAGCGGTAATTTCATCCAGATTTTTAAATAATAAAGGTACAATGATGCAGCCAACTGTTAATGTACCACCAACCCAAAATGTCATAGCTAATTTGGCAATTTGGTGAACGCTGAGAATTTCAAGTGATTGAATACTTTTCTTAGCTTGTTTCTTTGGCATCTAAGATTCCTTTTATATTGCGTTTAAGTTTCTGGCATTATAACATATTTGGTATAATACTTAATTAAGAGATAAATTAACTTAAGTTGAAAATGAGCATATTAAAAAAAAATAAGAAAAAGATTTATATAATATTATTTGCGCTTGCAATAGTTGTTGGGTTTTTTGTAATTAAACATGAAAAACCTGAGAATACTAAAATAGCAAATGAGATACTATTAAATAAGACAGATATATCGCAGAGTAAAGTTGAGTCAATTAGTGATGTGGTAAATTTTACTGGTGACTTAAATGCAAAGGAACAGACAGTTATTTCTGCTGAGGTTGATGCAAGGATATTAAAAATCTGGGTTGATGAAGGCCAAATTGTTAAAAAAGGTCAATCGTTAGCAGATTTAGATACATTAGATTTATCTGAAGCCGTTTCTCAGCAGCAAGCACAGGTTGCAGCCTCTAAAGCTAAATTAGATATAGATAATCAAAAAATGACTACTCAATCTCAATTATTAAAACAAGGCTTTATTTCGCAAATTGCATATGATGAGCTAGTTAGTAATTATAAATCTTCTTTGGAAAAGTATAAAGCTGAGCAAGCTTCATTAAAGCGTAGTCAAAAGCAATTATCAAATACTCATATAGTAGCACCGTTTGATGGAGTAGTTTTTCAAAGAAATGTTGAGCAAGGTCAATTGGCTCTCAAAAACACAAAATTATTTTCAATTGCTAATTTATCGCAGTTAGAAATACGAGCAGCTATACCAAGTGATCAAATAAATCGAGTTAGCGTTGGTCAAAAAGTATTATTTACTGCGGAAGCTGATGATACACAATATACTGGTCAGGTGATGCGAATTAATCAGGTATCTGAAACAGGAACTCGTTCATACATGGTATACATATCTTTTGATAATAAAGATAAGTTAAAATCTGGACAATTTGTTCGTGGTTCTTTGATAATTAATACACTATCTAATCAAATAGTAATTCCTTGCGATACAATTCGTAGTAATGATAAGGGTGAATATGTATTAATATCTTTGAATAATACAGTATCTGAGAAGAGTATAAAAACAAATTTAATGAATAAAGGTACTGGTAAATGTGCAGTATCAGGGCTTGCTGTTAATACTACTGTATTATCTGCAAATGTTTTAAATGTAAAACCAAATGATAAAATAAAATTAATGGATTAATAAAGGTAAAGAATGAATAAAATTAAAATAAGTATATTAGTATGCGCAACGCTTGGATTATTTGCATGCTCAACAGAGTCTTCTTTTAAAGTTAATCAAGAGTTGACCTCACCATACATAACACAGGCTCAGGCTCAACATGATAATGATAAAGACTTAGCAACTAGATTAGGAAATATATTATCAAAACAGTTCCCATTGAGCAAAATAAAAGTTGTTGTAAATAATAATGATGTATTATTGGTAGGGCAAGTAAAATCAAATAGTGATAGCATCCAAGCTGAGTCAGTTTGTAAAAAATGGCCAGGCACAGAAAAAGTATTTAATTATTTAACTTTAAGTAATACTCCAACATTAAATACTAGCTATTTTATGGCATCTGATGCTCAGGAAAAAGTAAAAGATTTCTTTGATATTAATTTTGAAACTATGGATTTTATAGCTGTAGACAACGTTATATATATCATGGGTACTAATGTTGGTAACTTAACAGCATTAGATACTGCTATCGAAAGAATGTACTCTATTCCTAAAGTAACTAAGGTTGTGAATTTAGAACAACGTGGTGAAAATGATTATGATGTTCAAAAATAATTTGTTGATATAGACCAGCATTAGAAAAGGCAATATATGCAACAGCAAGAAATTTTACAACAATTAAAAAGCTTGAGTACTGAAACTATCAATCCGAACTCAACAAATATTGATATAGTTTCAACTATTGATAAACTTCGCATTATTAATAATGAGGATAAAAAGGTTGCTGAAGCTATATCTTTACATCTAGAATCTATTGCACAAGTAGTTGATATTGCAACTATTGCTATCAAAAATGGTGGTAGGTTAATTTATACTGGTGCAGGAACTAGTGGACGACTTGGTATTTTAGACGCTTCTGAGTGCCCACCCACATATGGTGTAGATTTTAATACTATTCTAGGCTTAATTGCTGGTGGCCGAGAAGCTGTTTGGAAAGCAGTAGAAGGAGCCGAAGATAGCGAAGAGCTTGGAGCTATAGATTTACAAAAAATCTCATTAACAGATAAAGATGTTGTGCTTGGTATTGCAGCTTCAGGTCGCACTCCTTATGTGATCGGCGGTTTAAAATATGCTAGCTCTATTGGCGCAAAAACAGCATCTTTAGCTTGTAATCTAAATAGCGTAATTGGCACGTATGCTGATTATAAAATTGAGGTTTCTGCCGGTGCGGAGGTTGTAACTGGTTCTACCCGTATGAAAGCAGGTACTACACAAAAACTAATCTTAAATATGATTAGTACAGCAGTTATGATAAATCTAGGTAAAACATATCGTAATCTTATGGTAGATGTAGCGACATCAAATGCAAAACTTCATGCTAGAGCAAAGAAAATAGTTATGGAAGCAACTGATGTAGATTTTGAAACAGCTGAAAAATATTTACTATTAGCTAATAATCATGTGAAAACTGCGATAGTTATGATTTTGAATAATATAGCTTATGATGAAGCTATTAAGAAATTAGATTGTGCTGATGGTATAATTCGTAAAATTATTTAAGATAAAAGATAAAAATGAGTGAAGAAAATCAAAATAAAAAACAAGGCGTTAAGCTGAGAAATCAGGACAAGTTGTCTCGTATTCCAATTAAGGTTATACCTCTTGACGAACCACTAAAAAAACCATCATGGATTAAAGTTAAGCTTCCAACTGGTGAAAACTTTAACCGTGTAAAAAATTTATTACGCGAACATAAATTACACACAGTATGTGAAGAGGCTAGTTGCCCAAATATTGGCGAATGTTTTGATAAAGGTACTGCTACTTTTATGATTATGGGCGATATTTGTACTCGTCGCTGTCCATTTTGTGATGTGGGTCATGGTGTTCCAAATCCATTGGATGCAACTGAGCCTGCTCATGTAGCTAATTCGGTTAATATTTTAAAGCTAAAATATGTAGTGATAACAAGTGTTGATAGAGATGACTTACGTGATGGTGGGGCTGGACATTTTGTGGAGTGTATACAAGAAATTCGCAAAGTTCGTCCAGAAACTAAAATTGAAATTTTAGTACCTGACTTTCGTGGGCGTTTAGATAAGGCTTTAGATATTTTAGCGGCATGTCCTCCTGATGTTTTAAATCATAATTTAGAAACAGTTCCTCGTTTGTATAAAGCTCAGCGTCCTGGCTCTGATTTACAACATTCTTTGACATTATTGAAAAAATTTAAAGAAATGTGTCCAGATGTACCAAGTAAATCTGGAATCATGGTTGGCCTTGGCGAAACTAATGAAGAGATAAAAGACTTAATGTTATTAATGCGTGAGCATGATATTGAAATGATTACCATTGGTCAATATTTACAGCCGTCTAAACATCATTCACCTGTTTTACGTTATGTTACTCCAGATGAGTTTAAGATGTTAGAAGATTTTGCTTACGAAATAGGTTTCAAACATGCAGCCGTGGGAGCTTTAGTAAGATCTAGTTATCATGCTGATGAACAAGCCCACAATGCCGGTGTTGAATGATGCTCTTTGTCTTTCAACTCTATGCTGTGTTGAATTCTAAAAAATGTTCCTTGTGTAGTTTGACTACACGGCGTCACGTTTTTTATTCATTCGCCGTGCCTAGAGTTGAAATACTGCGAGCCTCTAGGCAACGATCTTCTTTTTGATTCTTTATTAGATTAATATTTATATGTTTAGAATTTTCTTCTTACTTTTTATATTTGTGCCATTTATGGTGCAAGCAGAGCAATGTACTTTAGTTCATGGCAAAATAGCAAAAATTCCCAGACATCCAGTCTTTAGATTTATCAAAGCAAAAAAATATAGTAAAAATAACTATCCAATGACACATACACAGTTTTTTATAAATGCTGATGATGGAAATACTTATAAAATAGTGGTGGATAATTTGTTTTATGATTATATAACATCTTCACAAATATCTAGTAATGAAGATGATGGGATTGTTAGCGATTTTAATAAGCGTTTTAAAGTTGGTGATGATGTAAATGCTTGCGGTAAATCCTTTGAAAAAAATGGTAAAGTAGGCTTGCATTTTGTGCATCCTAGCGCATGCGGGGCTACAAAGTTTAATGGGTTTTTACGTATAAATGGTAGTGGTATTACAAATAATACTACTTATTGTGGTGAATGTGCCTGTAAATTAAAACATAAATAAAACTACCTAGCGGTTATTGATTTATACGCTTAGCTAGATATTGCTTAAATTATAAATTAAGCAATATTTTTTATGCTATCAAAGATTAAATGTATTTATATTTTAAAAAATAGTTTTTGTTTTGGATAAAACAGGCTACAATATTGAATAAGTTATGAATTTTGTTTATGGGGGAAGTTATGAAAAAGCAATTATTTTATTCTGCGGTAGCGATGGTATTATTAGCTAGCTGTAATTCTGGTAGTAGTGGTAATACTAATTACCCAGGTAAACCAACAAATCTTGTGGGTGTAAGAAATCTTTATAAATGCTTGCCAAGCGATTTACCTACTATGAGCAGCAATGGATTTAAAATTGCATATGGTGAAAATTGTACAGTAGCTGATGCAAGTAATATTATCAAACCTACTTTGGAAAGCATGGCTATCGCCATTACAAAGTCTAATGCTCAACGATATTGCACTGGAACCCCATTGTCATATGATCCAAATACTGGGTATGGCTATGTTTTAAGCGCTGCGCATTGCGTAATGGGTAATCAAGGTAAAAATGCTGGTGTAGAAGTTACTAGTGATAATATTGGGACATTTACTAGTAATATAAACTATGTTAGCCAAGTTTTAAACGCTAGTGGCAGTAATCTTAATACTGGGACAATCACTGCTGTATATATTCCTCAGCAATATTGTAAAAATTATTCAATAGTATATGGGAGAAGTGGTTATCAGTGTAGTAATTTGGCTGGGCAGGATGGTGATATTGCTTTATTTAGAGTCCATTATGATACTCCTGTCAACTATAATGCTCATGTGAAACTAGCTAATCCTTCATTGACCATACCGTACCCAAGTTATATTATGGCATTAGGTTATGGAATAACCAATAGCGATGAACATAATACTAATTTATATTATATTACCTATGAATATTTTGCAAAAAATTCATATATGGGTGAGAATGGTTTATCAACTATAATGAATGGTTATTCTGTAAATAATGCGTTTTATAGTATTATTTGTGGGGGAGACTCTGGGGGTGGCGATTTCTATTGGGATGGCACAAACTGGCAGTTAGTTGGAGTTCACTCCTATGGTTCTTTACAGTGTGGTGCTGCTAGTCCATCTTACTCCGGCGCTATGGATGCATCTGCAGATGTTAGACTATTTACAAATCAATTAACTAATCTGATTGGATCAACAGAATCTAATTGTGATAACAATTTGGCATCTGCAAATGGTTTTATTTGTGCTCAACAAGCAAACTAATTAAAATATCTTAAAATAAAAAATGTACATAATATTATGTACATTTTTTTATTCAGTCAGACAAGCAATAATCTATTTCTATTGCTTTATATAGCAAGGTTCTATTGAATTGGAGTAAGTGTTAAGCTTGCTGAACATGATCCCACATTTACCAAATCTATGATAGCATTAGATGTCATTGTTGAAGAGCTACTATTAAATGAGCAGTTATTCAAGGTTATTGTATTACCTTCTCTATTTTCAGAAAGGCAAGGATTATTTGCTAAGTTAATGTTGCTCTGAAATTGAGAATAAGACTCAAAGGAAAATGAGATTGCTCCTTGTCCATTTGAATTTGCTACTGTGCCAAATAATTCGCCAAAAGCTACAGCACACGGCCCCAAATCGCCAGATGTTGTAACTGCATAATTTCCAGCTGGCAGATAAGAGCCAGAAGAACTGCTTCCTGAGTTACATGCCGCTAATAAAGCACCTAAGATTGACGTTGCAATAATTAATTTTTTCATTGATTTCCTTCCTTTTTTATTATTTATAATGTGTAATATATTATATGAGTATTACACATATATGTGCGTATTGTACTATTATTTTAGCTATTTATGTGATGTTTTATTACATCTTCTTGATTGTTTTAATGCTATTGCAATAGATGTATAAATTAATAGCATATTAACAGCTGTCTTTGATTTTACATAAATCAAACATTGATATAGCTTGAAATCATATGTAACTTAATATTGTTTCCATGTAGATTGTATGAATAATTACTTGGTTAATGCTTGAGGCCAATTAAAATTATTAATTGATGGCTATATTAAATTCTATAGTACGAAGTGAAATAAACTGTATATGCTGACGCCGATTGAATATCGGAGTCAGCATGAAGAGCTGGAGACTTTTATAACCTATCTACTAAATGGCGAGTAGATCATTATTTATAGACTCTTTATTCATGGTAGATTAAATTGGATTATATTTAAAATCATCACTAGAGTAGTACATCTGTGTATATGATGGAGGATTAAAATCAGCCTCTTTACCGTTTACTGTGTGGAGGAAAACTCCATAGCTAGAAGGGTCTTTACCTGCAACTCGTCCTACATACATGTCACCATTACCAGAGTAGATGTATATTGATTTTCCAAGTAAAAACTGAGGCGTTGGATTAGTTATTGAAGCATTTTTAAAATAAGTATTTGAGTTTGTAGTATCAATTATAGCTGTCCACGAGAAAGATTTCGTATAGATTAAAGAAACATAAGAAACCCATAATCCATAGCATTCATGTAGTGTACATCCAGCCGTTGTTGATAGTGGAATAAATGTGAATGTTAATGTTGAAGTTGAATTTGTCATTAATATAGCAGATGATAATCTATTGGTCAAATCAATACTAACTTGATATTTTTGTCGCATTTTTTTTATATTGTCAGCTGTGATTGGACACAGTTTATTAATATCGGATCCACCACTATAACAAGCTTCCAATATATGGCTATCTAAATACTCCTTTAGCATTTTTTGATAATCGTTTTTGGCGTATAATATGTTAGCTTTACTTACCTCATCTACTCTATTCCAGAATGATTGTTGTTGGTAAGCTTGTAAATATTGAAGCATTTTTTTATCTAGCTCTAGAGTATTATTTAGATATTTGATTGCCTCTTGAGTTTGTGTGCTTAATTCAGGTAATGTTGCCTTTATTGCCAATTTTGACCATGGCTTATTATAAAAGTCATATGCATACAATGTTTTATAATCATGGAAGTCAACATTCTTTTGAAAATCAGTTTGTGCATATTGAATCACATTATTTGCAACTTGGTCACAAGATGCAATGTTATCTATACTGCACTGTATGATATGATATCCGCTTTTTTGCTTATCTCCAAAAATATTAGCTAGTTTAGTTGGGTCGCCACCTAATTGTAGTATTCTGATTGATATACTAGAGTTTTCTTTAGAATCTGAACTTATTTTGTCAAAACTAGCACCTGCTTTACCAAAAATAAATCCTGCACTTGCTTTAGATTTAAATTCTTCTTTTGCTGTAGAGTTTTTAAAGTTCAGCTGTGCATCAACTAATAATATTGCTCCCATTTTTGCAGACATTAGAAAAGAATCACCACAAACAGTTGTAAAATCATTTGGACTATCATCTAATAGCGACTTTATATCAGGATCAAGGATTTTTGTAGTAGCACCAGGGCTTGGCATTTTATAATTTGCATCCATAGACATTGTTTGTAAATAATTAAAGTTGATACTTTGCCTAGTATCAGCAGATGCTTTTACATAATCAGCAGATGCTGAAGCAGAAAATCCTGCAAATCCGCCACCAGCACTTCCACCAGTGTGTAAGTAATTTGAAATTTTATCAATATCAATAGTATTTTTAAAGTCAATGGTGCCTTTGGGATTAGACAATTCAATATTATCTTTGCTGTCAGAGTTTGCTAGACAATTAATACCAGTTCCAATTTCTGTACGGCTGTCATATCCATCACCTAAACTAATATTAGGCTCTATGTTATTTTGTAACATCTCATTAGCTAACTTCATTTGATTTTTGATATTATATTTATCGTTATGAGCTGATATTTGTATGCTCTGCATAGTTTGTTCTTTGTGCAGAGTGTTATTATTTGCTCCTTCATTACAGCTAGTAATGCTTAGAGCTATGATAGAGCTAGTAATTATTTTTTTTAATAAATGTTTTGTCATAAAATATATTCTTTCTATATGGAAAAGAGTTTTTTTTAAATTAATACTATGTATTAGTATTATTATATACGAATATACACAATTTATGTAATTTATTATTATATAAATATTATTTTATTATTTATGTGATGTATTGTGTTTGAAAAAACTTTAAACTAAATTCAAATATTTTCTGAAGTATTAATTGATGATATCTTAGATAGATTTATTTCATTACATCCATATAGTTAGTGTGCAAGATGACATCTACGGGTTAAAATAAAAAAGGAAAGCTATAATTATCCAGATTTAGTTGAAGAATTATATTTAAAAAAGTAATTAACATATGAGTGATAGAGTTTTAGACTAAGAGAGCAGTTACTTTTTTATTGCATTTGACATTATTGCGATAGATGTATAAATTAATAGCATATTAACAGCTGCCTTTGATTTTACATGAATCAAACATTGACATAGCTTGAAATCATATGTAATCTAATATGATGATGAGTAATGATTTGAATATATATAATTCATAATATCAAAATCTATATATTAGGATTATAGTAGTGGTAAAATCATGATAACTAATAAAAATTTATAAAAGGCATACTAATGTTTAATTTGTGCTTGCAAGAACAAAGTGAATTACGAAATAAAATCACACAAAATTATCGCCGTGATGAGGCAGAGTGTATTCAAAATTTATTGCAAATTTTGAATTGGGATGAATCAAAAGAACAAAAAGTTACAAAACTAGCAACGGATCTAATTCAACAAGTACGTGATAATCGTATGAAAGGTAAGGGTGTTGATGCCTTGATGCAAGAGTTTAAGTTATCAACGGCTGAAGGTGTTGCTTTGATGTGCCTTGCGGAGAGCTTACTTCGTATTCCTGATACATATACACAAAATAAATTAATCCGTGATAAGATTAAAACAGGTGATTGGAAAAGCCATACAAAAAGTGGTAATTTTTTTGTCAATGCTTCAAGTTGGGGTTTAGTGCTAACTGGTAAAATGGTTAATGACGAAACAGAAGACTCATTAACAAATAATATTTTAAATGTAGTTGGTAAATTTGGTGAACCAGTTATTCGTAGATCAATGGAAACAGCTGTTCGCGTGATGGGGAATCAGTTTGTAATGGGTGAGACAATTCATAAAGCCCTACAAGCATCTATCGCTCCAGAAAAGCAAGGTTACCAATTTTCTTATGATATGTTAGGTGAAGCCGCTCTTACAGATGAAGATGCTGAACGTTATATGGAAAGCTATATAAATGCTATTCATTCGGTTGGACGAGCAAACGCTGAGCGAGGACCTAAAAATGGTCCTGGTATTTCAGTGAAGTTGTCTGCAATTCATCCACGTTATGCTCGTAGTCAACAAGAGCGTACAATGAATGAGCTATATGCTAGATTACACCATTTAGTAATGTTGGCAAAAGAATATGGAATTGCATTATTTATAGATGCAGAAGAAACTGATCGTTTAGAACTTTCGCTAGATTTATTAAGTAAATTATTATCTGATCCTGCTATTCAAGGTTACGAAGGCCTTGGATTTGTGATTCAGGCATACCAACGTCGTTGTCCATATGTGATTGATTATATTGTAGATTTAGCTAAGCGTAATAATACTCGTTTGATGGTGCGTTTGGTTAAAGGTGCTTACTGGGATACTGAAATCAAAAAAGCTCAAGTTGATGGGCAGCTTGATTATCCTGTCTATACGCGTAAATTTCATACTGATTTATCATATTTAGCTTGTGCTAAAAAACTATTAGCTGCACAAGAATATATTTATCCAGCCTTTGCTACTCATAATGCATATAGTTTAGCTGCAATTTATACTATGGCTACAGATGAAAATAAAGAATTTGAATTCCAATGCTTATATGGTATGGGTGAGACTCTTTATAATAATGTGGTAGGTGCTAAGAATTTAGGCTCATTATGCCGTGTTTATGCGCCAGTTGGTAGTTATGAAACTCTTCTGGCATATTTAGTGCGTAGATTATTAGAAAATGGTGCAAATTCATCTTTTGTACATCAATTGGTTGATCCAACTATTCCGATTAGTGAATTAGTAGAAAATCCTGTTCATTTAGTTAAAAAAACAGGTGGCGTACCTAATCCATTCTTTAATAAACCTACTAATATTTATCCAGCGGGGCGTATAAATTCTAAAGGTTTAGATTTATCTGATGAAATTCAATTACATACTTTAGATCGTGAATTGAATAAATATTTTGTTAAAGAATATAAAGCTGAACCATTATTAGCTGGTCATAAAATTAGTGAACGTAATGAAAAAATTGTATTAAATCCAGCAAATCAAAAAGATAAAGTTGGTGTAGTTCGTAAAGCTGTGATTGAAGAAGTAGATATCGCAGTTAAAAACTCTGTAGAAGCATTCCCTGAATGGTCACAAACTTCGCCTGCATCTCGTGCTGAGAAGATTCGTAAATTTGCTGACTTAATGGAAGAAAACTATTACGAAATACTAAATATTGTTGTGCGTGAAGCAGGTAAAACATTAAGTAATGGTATTGCTGAAGTTCGTGAAGCTGTTGATTTTTGTCGTTACTATGCTCTACAAGTTGAGAGTGAATTTAGTAATGAAACGCATAAAGCTTTAGGGCCTGTAGTTGCGATTAGTCCTTGGAATTTTCCGCTAGCTATTTTTGTTGGTGAAGTAGTAAGTAGTTTAGCGGCTGGTAATACAGTTATTGCTAAACCATCAGACCAAACAAATTTAATAGCTTTTTATGCAGTTAAATTAATGCATGAAGCAGGTATTCCAGAAGGTGCAATCCAATTAATGCCAGGAAGTGGTAGTATCGTTGGTAATGCTTTAACTAAGCATTCAGATGTAAAAGCTGTGATTTTTACAGGTTCTACAGAAGTAGCGCAAACCATTAATCAAAATATTGCAGCTAAAGCAGAGGCTGGAGTTCTAATTGCTGAAACTGGTGGTCAAAATGCAATGATCGTTGATTCAACTGCTTTACCTGAGCAGGTTGTTCTGGATGTGGTAAGTTCTGGTTTTGATAGTGCTGGGCAACGTTGCTCTGCGCTACGTGTATTGTATTTACAAGCAGACATTGCCGATAAAACTATTGCTATGTTAAAAGGTGCAATGGATGAATTATATGTAGGTAATCCATTAAATTTAAACACTGATGTTGGCCCTGTAATTGACACAAAAGCTCAAAAAGTACTAATTGATCATATTGAAAATATGCGTAAGAGTGCTCGTATGTGCTATCAAGCTAAATTACAACCAGAGTGCGAAAATGGCATTTTTGTGGCACCGACAATATTTGAAATTGGCTCAATGAAGGAGTTAAAACGTGAAGTATTTGGTCCTGTGATCCATATTATTCGTTTTGACGGGTATGAGCTTGATAAAGTGATAAAAGATATTAATAGTAGTGGATATGGACTAACGCAAGGGTTACATAGCCGTTTAGAAGAAACTGCGAGTAAAGTATATAATAATATCAAAGCGGGTAATATTTATATTAACCGTAATACAGTCGGTGCAGTAGTAGGTGTTCAACCATTTGGCGGAGAAGGATTATCTGGAACTGGCCCTAAAGCTGGTGGTCCATTATATCTATACCGCTTAGTTAATACTGAAGCAGCTCCTAAATATCAAGCGAATAAAAAATCTGTTGATTTTAGTAGTTTAACAAAGTTTGTAGCAAGTCTTGGTCAATATGGCATTAAACAAGCAAATGTTACTAAATTGATTCATTTAGCACATCAATTAAAACAACATTCTCCAATTGCTGAGCAAGTTGAATTACCAGGCCCAACAGGTGAGCGTAATTTCATGATGTTTGCGCCACGTGGGAATATTGCGTGTTTGGCAAATGATATTGCTAGCTATGCTGAGCAAATTATTTATGCTTTAGCTACAGGTAATAATATCATCTTATTAGAGAATGAAATTACAACTAAATTAGCTGCAAATTTACCTAAAGCTACGGAGTTAGTAAGTAAATTAAATGATGCTGAGTTAATTCATGCTGTTTTGGTATCTAGCGATTACCCAAATATAGCTGAATTACGTACAGAATTAGCTGCTCGTGATAGTTTACTTACACATGTATTAGTTCAAACTGAGTTTGGTTATGATAGCCATTTATTAGTAACTGAGCGTACAGTTAGTATCAATATTACTGCAACAGGTGGAAATGTTCAATTAATGAGCATTGATGACCGAGTGTAGTTGTCTTCTTACTTATAAAAATAGTCTAAGCAAAAGCTTAGACTATTTTTAATTTAAACTCCCAAAATTCATCTAAAATTAAAACATTTTAATCTAAGCCTTGTAAGTAAATTAGTATTTATTTTTTTAAATAAGGAAAATATATTATTTAGATTTATAAATGTGTTGTATTTAGTCTACGCAATAGAGTATGAAAATTTATACTATATAATTACACTTGGTTTTTAAGTTGTTGTAATGAAACATTATTTGTGTTCTTGTAATTTTAGTGGGCAAATATGCCCACAGATGATAAATTTATAATCTGTAAAATAAAGACTGATATTTATAAAAAGTTAACAAAGTTTAGAGGGTGTCATGGAAAAAACATTATTGTTATGCTTATTAGGGGTGTTGACTATTTCATTAGCAAATGCTGATTCAGCAAATGGTGCTTATATAAATGCTAATGCAGGGTATGGTTCTTTACAGAACTTACCAACTGGATCATTTGCATTGGGTATCAATGCTGGTTATAACTTTAATAGGGCGTTTGCATTAGAGGCTGGGTGGACAAATTTATCAAGCAATCAATATGGGGTAACGTCTTATGATAATTATTATGATGTGGCGGTAAAAGGAACATTACCTTTAAGCGATATCTTTTCATTATATGGGCGTCTTGGCGGGGGGATAAATACAACTGGCTTTAGCGGTACAGCATCAGTCCCAAATAATTGTGCATTATGTACAAGTGGAAGTAATTATGCATGGTTGGCAGGCTTAGGTGCAAGCTTTGCATTATCTCAGCACTTCGATTTAAGGATAGAAGATTATATGATTCTTCCAATGGGTGGTGGTAATCTAGGTTATGGAAATATTAATAATATAACCGGTGGTGTACAGTATAACTTTTAAAGAGTTAATATTTGTTTCATGTGTATTTAGAAAGTATAAAATGAATAAAAAATTATTAAACAATATGTTTACAGTAGTAGCAACAATATTATGTTCTGCTCTTTTGGTAAGTTGTGGAAGCGGCTCTTGTAGTAATGGTAGCGAAGGTAATTACAATCTTGTAGTGGATAATACATCACCTGTACCTCTGATAAATAGTAGCAGCCAACAGTTTTATGTATACATGACCAATGTTGGTAATGGAAATGCCCATGACTTGAGCTGGAACATAGTTCAAGATTCTAGTACAAATACCGTAAAAAGCTTATGGGGTAATATAAAAAGTGCAGTTGGGTTAGGAGGTACTAGCGATAGTACCGTGAAGGTAACCGGAGGTGAGATTAAAATAATTGATTCAAGTAATTGTATCAATGTAAATTCCGGTGTTTCATGTCGAATATTATTACAAGCTAGTGATCCATCAAGCGTGATATTACAATCGACAAGCAAGACTAGTACAAGTGCTATAACACAGAATGTAGTATCTGCATATGGCTATACGCCATCATATTCAGCTCCTGAAGGCACTTTGACTCTATCTCCATTGAGCCCAGTTAATTACGGTAATGGTTTTGCCGGTTATACCTTTTTCATTATAAATAATAGCCCAACAGAAGCAATTAATTTGGATCAGGCACCATTCGGGACACTACCTGCAGGAATAAATTACAGTATTTTGGCAGGGCAAACCTGTCCAAACCCATTACCCGCGCAGAGTGTTTGCCAGGTAAGAATGACCCTGACTAGTCCAAAAGGCAGCGTAGGGGCAACTACGCCTGTGACATTAACCCCAACTGGTACAGTAGTTGGTGGTAATGTGTTACCTACCCAACAGCCAGTTACAATGACCGTAACTAATGAAAAATTAGGCAATGTGGATACAAGCACACCCATAATGAATGTGGATGCTAATAGTACTTCAATTGCAACTGCGTATGCTTATATTAGTAATACAGGCAGCGGACCTTTAAGTCTTGGAAGTTTAAGTAGTTCAAATTCTTTGCTGAATATTAGTTCTGATCAATGTAGCAATCAAACATTATTGCCTGGTGCAGTATGTCGTTACCAGCTAAACATAGATCCTACCCAGATAGCAAGTTCTGGTTCTGCAGCAGTATCTATTCCATATAATGATGGAAAAAATTCTGGTACAAATGCTACAAGTGTTAGTTGGGTATATAGCTCGGCAGTAACACCAGCACCAGGGATTACGTTAACTTCAGGTCCTAATTTGAGTCAAATTAACCCTACAACGACGTTAACAATAATTAATAGTGGAAATGTAGTATTAAGAAACCTTGGGAATTTAGTTGCAACGCCTACAAACCCTCGCTTATCAATAGTTAGTAGCTGTGGAACAACTCTTCTTGTGGGTGAAAGTTGTAATTATGCGTTGACTTATGCACCTTCAGCTCCAAGTGAAACAGAAACTATTTCACTTGGTGGGATAACGGCAAATTATATAGATAGCAATGGAGTTACACAACAAATAACTTTACCTTCAACTACATCAGTAAACCTAAGCTCAACGTATCAAGGATTGATTAACACTGAAACCCAAACTGTGGATTTAAATGCTACAACACCAAACGCGACAATTATTTTCAAAAACATTGGGAATTACAAAGCAACTTTATCAGGTATTGCAGCTAACGGTGCCAATTTACTAATTGCTGGTGGCACATGTGTTGCTGGTGATATTGCACCCGATACTGAGTGTACAGTCGTTGTGGCTTTACAGAATTCAACTGCTGCAGGTAGTGGCAATGGTAATGTTACATTAACTTATAATAACAATAATGGAACTTCATCAGATGCTTCAGTGACTAATGTAAACTGGCTAATAGGAGCAGCTCCTAGTCTGTCAGTAAACTTTGGTACGTCAAATCTTGTAGCTGTAGTTGGTAGCGAAAGTACAACTTCAGTGAGGTTTCTTAATAATGGGAATACCACATTAAGTAATATTACTTTACCAACACCACCAACAGGATTTAGCTGGCAAACAGGCGCAGCCCCTTCATGTGTAACAAATAACACACAAACTCTTAATATAGGTGATATTTGTAATTTAACCCTGAAATACGCTCCATCTACATCAATAGCCGCTGGGGCAGTAACTTTGGGTTCATTTAGTGCTACAACTAGCCAAGGGCAGCCGTATACTTCATCAAACCCTTATACTGTTAGTGCTACGGCAGTTAGCCAAAGTGTGTTGTCATTTAGTCAACCAACAATTATTCAAGGAGCAAACTGGACCGCACCTACAGCAATTAGTACGGTAGTTATTACAAATACTGATAGCTCACCAATTACCATTACTAATATAGCAACTAGTGGAGGACTACCCATTTCTATATCTGGTTGTAGTGGAGAAATTCAGCCAGGAAGTACATGTACACTAACTGTAAATGGTGGCCCATATACTGCAAATGGAAGCGGTAGCATTATATTTAATTATTCAACTCCTGTGGGGGCTAAATCTCAGGCTTTACCTTTATCGGTGGATTATCAAGCTCAACCTATAATTACACCTAATTTTAGTATAGGGGCGAGCCCGAGTGGAACAGTAGACATTTATAATAATGGAACCCCAGTAAATATTACTTTAACCTTAACCAATACTACTACAGTAGCAAATGCAATTGCTCCTACTACAGATGGTAATGTACAGGTATTAGCGTCAAGCTTGCTACCTACTGTAAGCGGCTTTGGATTTGTTGCTGGCACTGGAGGAAGTTGTAGTGTGGATGGTAATGGATACATCACGATCGGTAATCAAGCTGGTAGCAATAACTGTACCTATATTGTAACAGTAACTGCAACAGCACCAGCTGGTAGCCCGGTTACAGCCTTATTGCAGAGCCAATACCGAGTACAATCATATGGTTCGTCTACTACTCCTAGCTATGGACCGGATCAAAGTAATGTACAAATTCCTATAACTGTACAATCAGTACAGCCTACAGCCGCATTAAGCGCTCCTGCCTTAGTTACTCCTTCCCAAGCAAATGCTTTGCAGGTGGAGATGGGTATAGCCAGCCCAGTAGTTAGCTTTAGGCTGGTAAATAATGGATTGGTGCCAATAAATGGTGCAATTACTGCTCCGAATATCCCTGGAATGGTATTTGATATGAGTGCTTGTAATAATCTTGGTGCAGGGTCTAGTTGTATGTTTACGGCTCAAATTCCGTCTACAACTCCGTCAGGGCTAAGCGGGAACTTGAATACTCAAAGCTTGTTATATAATAATGGGATAACGGTTGTTTCTGCTAATTTCCCATCAACAAGTATTCCATATTCGGTTAATGCACCTAATATGCCTATTATTGCAACGACGACTTCTGTTTCTAATTGTCAGCAAGGTGATGGAAGCTTAAGTAGTGTATGTTTAATTAATACGGGTAACCCAGCTCCTGTTGTCACACTTACGTATACTAATAGTGGGTCAGGTGATGCAACTAACTTTAATCTTAATTCTACAGATTTAGCTACATTAACAAGTGCGCTGTCTACGGCTGGGGTTTACACTTTAGCTAATAATTGTGTTAATGCTAATTTAGCTAAACAAGGTGGGACATGTACTGTAGTTATTTCACC
>JAQUVM010000110.1 GCA_028693355.1 Burkholderiales bacterium | reverse complement strand
GATCTTTTGTTTTATATATAGGTGTAATAGTTGAGGAAATAGGGCACGCTATTAATAAATTTGATAGTGATACCGTGCGTTATGGTACAGTTCATTTAAATATGTTAAGAAGCTACCGTAGAATGATTTCCAAAAATATGATGCGCGGTTCTATGAAAGCTACAGTAAATCTTCGTAATATTCAATTTGTGTTAAATCATTTATTTCTCTTAGATAAAGATGAGGAGTTTTGGTTAAGCATAAGGGATCACCTAAAGCTATATCAACACTCAATTAAAAATAAGCAGATTTGCTTATTATATACAACCACAAAAAATATAGATCATGATTATTCAGAGGTTTATGTAGTTGATAAATTAAATAAATCAATAAAAAGTTGGAATAAATTATGCGAATTAATTTAAAAAAGCGCATAGATTATGCTAGATTTATTCAGTTAAGTTTTGTCTTTTCTGTTGGACTTGCGATGTATTTATTTACAACTATTCCGCACAATCTTTGGATTTTTATTGCTGTTCTTTTAATGATGTCAATGATTGAGCCCGGTTTAATTATTCGTCAATCTATTAATAATGGTAAAGGTACCATTGTTGGAATAGTATTATTTATGCCAATAATTTATTTTCTACAACTAAATTATAGACTTATCCCAATTGCTTTTATAATTTTTGGTATTGCAACTATGATACCAACTATGAAGCGATATGATCTTAGAGTCGTTTTCACAACTATGATGATATTTACCTCAAATGCATATAATTATACAATCCCAGGGGCTGAGGGTCCAATTGAAATTGCAATAAATCGTTTAGTCTGCACGATGATAGGTATTATTATTTGTGTTTGTGGTGACTATTTTTTATTCCGTAAATTTGATTACTCAAGAAAAGTATATGCTTTTCTTCAATATGATCTTTGTAATGTTTTAACTCAAAAAGTTAAAATGATTAATGAGCCTGATGATATACGCTTAAATCATTTTTTATTAATCGAAAATATCCGCGATAGTTTTAATAGTATTTATGCAAGTATTAATAATAGTGAAGATAGTTTATTACAGAATTTTACAACTTCAAGAGAAATAAAAGAAAAAGTTCGTGAGTTTCATTTAAAAAGTTGGCAATTACGTAAAGTTGTTCTTGCTATTTATTATGCAAGATGTCATCTTAAAGACGATGAGGCAGTTACTATGCATTTGAATAGGTTTCAAAATTTAATGAAAGAAGCCAAGAAAAACTATGTTCCTTGGCAATAAGTTATAATTTAAAACAGATTAAATCTAACAAAACTTATTATCTATATTAAACAGCAAAGCAATTGTAGAGTTGTCGTAAGTACGTTGTTTAATGACAATCAAATATTAAATAAAAAGGTGAATCATATGATTCACCTTTTTATTTGTATCAATTATATAAAAAATTAATTGGTTTGGTATTTATAAAATGCCATAGGCCCTACATAATAGTCATCTTTGAAAAAATTAGAATGTAGGACACAATTATCCCATAAGCCATTACTATCTATTTGGCAGGTTGAATATTTTTGTGAGTCATACGTGATATATACTTCATTATCATTTATAGCAATTTGGAATATACCTGACTCTAGTCCATTAGTTCTATCTGGATATTGACAATTTTCTAGTATCCCAGACTGTCCAATTTTACATATGGTATAGCTATTTGTGCCTGTTTTATTATGAGCACCTACATAAGCAAATCCATTGTGAAAAATAATATTGGTAGCATGATTAAATTTGTCATTTATTTCTGAGGTACAATTAATTAGAGTTCCATCATTGCTACTGATTTCACATTTAGTATAAGTATTAATCTCAGGTAATGCTTGTTTATATATAGAGCTTGTTATATAAACATAGTTATTATTAATTGATATGTTATACGGATAATTCATAGAAATTTCACCTCGGTGGACAGAGCAATTTATTAGTTCATTACTTTTATTGTCTATATCGCAAAGCGAATATCCGCTACTATTTTCTAAATCTTCATATTGTATAAGTGTCATATATATTTTACCATTTTTTATTGCTGATGTTTGTGTATTATAAAATGGTTCATCAATAGCTGCGGATTCCTTACCATAAAATAATTTACAATTACTTAATACACCAGTAGGTTGTACCGAGCATTTTGTATAACGACTTCCTTTGCTAAAGTCTCCTGATGGAGTCATGAGGTATGCAATGTTATTATTAAATGATATACCTCTAGCTCCTATTGGAATACCTTTATATAAACAGTCATTAGCCAAGTCCCCATTTATATCTATGGAACAATGAACGTATGATAATGCTATGGTATCCAATCCATAAAAATGTGTTTTAATCTCAGATGGATTTGGAGTCGGTTGAGTCTTCACTGAATAGAAAGCAATTGCTGATGGTTTATCAAGATTGCTAGTATCATCAGTTGTACAATTTGTAAGAATACCATTATTTGTTACATTGCACTGGCTATAACTATTATCTTGAGAATGTAATAAATAAGCAATATTGTTATTAAATGCAATTCCGCTAAAATAATCACCTGTGGCTGGATTAGTTTTATGTAATGAACAAGTTAAGTCATTGTTACTTATTGAACATAATGAATACTCAGAATCCAAATCTAAACCTAGGTATGCGTAATTATTATTAAATGAAATACCGTTGATTCCAACAAGTGCCGATGATACTATATTTTTACAATTTTCTAAATTACCATTATTGCCATTGTATCCACATTGGATTGGGTGTCCTAGATCTGCAGTAAAGTATGCCATGTTGTTGTTAAAAGAAATACTAGTTAGCCCAACATGTGCCCCAGGTAGATTGTTATGTGTAGCACATGCTTGCAAATCACCGCTTTCATTTATTGTACATTGTACATAACTATTTGCATTATGATTAATAATATATGCATTGCTTTCTTGAAAAGAGATTTTTAATGCTCCATTTGCTCCAGTTATTGGAGATGTTTGGCAGTTGGTTTCATCTAAATCACCGTCAGCAAGAGTTGGGCACTTTATGTAGCTATTGTCACCATTGTTGATAATATATGCATTATTATTATAGAATTTTATGTCAGTTGGCTTATTGATGCCTTTTATGGTATTAGTATTGCAGTTAGATAATTTACCACTTTGAGTAACTAAACATTTTGTATAACTGTTGTCTTTCACAGAAGCGTCGGAACTACTACCTTCATTGGTTATATATGCATATGTTGACATTTGTGTTGTATTGTTACTATCATTTTGCCCTGATGAGCAGGCAGCTAAAAAACTGCTACATGCTATAAATAGGGTGTAATATATGATTTTCATGTATGTTTTTCCTTAAAGTATAATTAAATTAGATATATTTAATATAAATAGTATAAATTTGATAGCAAGATGCTAATTAAGTATTATTATAACGAATATTATATAATGAATTTATATCAGAATGTATGGCTTTTAATACTAAAATTAAATTAAAAAGCCAAGATTGAAATAGTAGCTCTAGAAATTTACCTATGATATGCTATATTTATTGGTATTAAATGTGTATTAATGTTATTGAAGATTCTTCCGAATAAATAAAAAGGTAAATTATATATTATTTACCTTTTTATTTATATTAATTAGATGGAAGTTTAATTAATTTTTGATTTGATATTTATAAATTCCCATTATACCAACATAGTGATCGCCAAATGTATTGTTGTAAAGGGTGCAATTTTCTAGTAAATTGGTCGTAGTATTTACCGTGCATTTAGAGTAATTATGACTATCATATACAGCGTAAGCATAATTATCATACATATTCATTGTAAATACGTTAGATTCCAAACCATTTTCTCTATTAGGCGCTTGACAGTTTATTAAATCTCCATTATTACTATCAATTTGGCATATAGTATAGCTATTACTACCATTTGTTGAGTAAGCACCAACATATGCTAGGCCGTTATTAAATATAATATTTGTAGGATGATTTAAGATTTGGTTCTCATGGAAAGAACATTCTTTTAATAGCCCATCTTGTTGATTAATTTTGCATATAGTATATGAGTTTGGATTACTATTTGCTCTTTGGGCATCATTGGTTATATAAGCATAGTTGTTATTTGTGTTTATATAGTATGGACGTGTCATACTTTCAAAAGCATTTCTATATGCGTAACAATCAGTGAGCTTCATTTTATCATCAATATTGCAAATTGAATATCCACTACTTTCTACAGTACCATCGTCAAGAGCAATATATGCTTTTTTATTACTACCTATTGTCATAGTTTTTGCTTCAAAAAATGGATTACTATATGCATTGCCTGGTTCTGCGCTATTTGTGTAAATCCGAGTGCATTTTTCTAATTTTCCATCTAGTGCATTTACCGAACACATTGTATAGCTAGGAGGCGCTAAATTGCCAAATGCGTTATTTACTACGTATGCGGTATTATTATAAAACGCTATACTTTGTGGTAGTACTGTATCAATTGTATGATTTGTACAGACATCAAGACTACCATCTGCTTTTATACCACATTTTTGGTATACTCTACTACCACTTGAACTTGAACTTAATGCATAGAAATATGGTTTTATCTTAGTCGGGTCTGGTGGTGTAGGAGGTATGGCAGGAAGTGTGTAGAAACTAATTGAAGATGGTTTATTAAATTCACTTATAGAGTCTGTTTTACAATTTGTTAGTGTGCCATTAGTTGCAATATTACATGTGCTATAACTATTATCTTGAGAATGTAATAAATAAGCAATATTGTTATTAAATGCAATTCCGCTAAAATAATCACCTGTGGCTGGATTAGTTTTATGTAATGAACAAGTTAAGTCATTGTTACTTATT
>JAQUVM010000109.1 GCA_028693355.1 Burkholderiales bacterium | reverse complement strand
ATTTTATTTTCCCTAATCAAATTTTTTATAGCGGAATTAACAATCATTATTTCATGACAAGCAATTCTACCCATATTATCTTTACTTTTAACTAACCTTTGTGAAATTACAGCTCGTAAGCTCTCTGAGAGCATAACTCTAACCATATCTTTTTCAGCAGCAGGAAAAACATCTATTACTCTATCTATAGTTTTTGCAGCTGATGACGTATGTAATGTTGCAAAAACAAGATGCCCGGTTTCTGCTGCTGTCAATGCTAACCTAATAGTTTCCAAATCCCGAAGCTCACCAATTAGGATTGTATCAGGATCTTCACGGAGTGCGGATTTTAATGCATTCGTAAAGCTGTATGTATTCGTATTTAATTCACGCTGATTAACTAATGACTTTTTAGATAAATGAACAAACTCAATTGGATCCTCAATTGTAAGAATATGTTGGGAATAATTTTCATTAATAAAATCAATAATCGACGCAATTGTAGTTGATTTACCAGATCCGGTTATACCTGTTACCAAGACTAAGCCATTTTTATAGACCGCTATTTGCTTAAATATTTCTGGAGCTTCTAAATCATTAAGAGATATAATTTTAGCTGGAATTAGCCTAAATACAGCGGCTATACCACGTGCTTGCATAAATACATTAACTCGAAAACGAGCAATATCATTTAATTCAAAAGCAAAATCAACTTCCATATTTTCTTCAAAAGATATACGATTACTATCATTCATAATCTCATATATCATTTCTTTAGCAACGGTTTTACTTAGTATAGGCAAATCAATTTTATTAATATCACCATTTACTCTCATTATCGGTGGTTCACCACTTGATAGATGTAAATCAGAAGCTTTATGGTTTACACAAAATAACAATAACTCTTTAATCTTTATCATTTTAAAATCTTATCAGTATTTGTATACCCCATAATCAAAATACCTAAAATATATTATAAATTAAAACTAGATACTCATTCTACATTATTTATAATATTAACTTAAATAAAAAATAGGAGGTTAAAAACCTCCATCTAAATATAAGCACAAGTATTTAATGCGTATAAGAATTACTTAACTCCATAATTTCGACACTTACACCAACGCCTTGTTGAGACATACTTCGGCTACAGTTAGCAATAATTTCTTTTTGCAATTTTTCTGATATGCTTTTTAATAGCTCAGGTGTACGCTCTGGTTTCTTTAATATTTTAACCGTCAAATGAAGAAATGCCTGATTTGGATCTCCATCACCCACAACAAATACTTCACATACAATTAGGCGACTTTTACATCCACCTATCTGAGTTGGTAATTCATCAACTAAAACATTTTGACATGAAATTAAAATATGTTGTAATCTTTCATTCGACTCATGTAAATTTGCAGATGCTTCTAAAACTAAATGCGGCATAATCTAATCTCCTAATCCCACCATTTTTGATTTGGAATGTCTCCAAATAATTTTTGTAAGCCACTTGTCCAATGTTGGCTAATTTCTTTAAATTCCGTATGATTTTCATCAATATAAGCACTTTTAACTTCTTTAATATCTTCACTACCATTCTCATTATTTAGAGCAACTGGTAAGTAATAAAGGTTAATTGGTAACCCAACAGATAGGTTAGAACGCATTGTTGAATCAAAAGATACTAATACACATTTTAAAGCGTCTTCAATATTTGTATCATAAGAAATAATACGATCTAGCATAGGCTTTCCATATTTAGATTCACCAATTTGGAAAAATGGTGTTTCTTTAGAAACCTCAATAAAATTACCTTCTGAATACACTCTAAATAATCTTTGTGATTCGCCCTTAATTTGTCCACCGATTAGGAATGAACATCCAAAATCCACATGATTGTATTTCTGTGTAGGTAGTCTATCTAAAACTTTTATAACAGTATTACCAACTTTATTTGCAACATCAAACAATGATTTTAGTTGTAAGATATTACCTTCTGAATTTTCTTGTATCTCTCGCTTTAATATAGAAATAACTTCTTGAGTTGTAGCAAGATTACCAGCAGTTAATAGAAATATCTCTCTTTCACCAGCCACAGAAAATCTATGAGTTTTACTAAACACCGAAATATAGTCAACTCCAGCACTAGTACGACTATCTGATGCCAAAATTGTACCTGATTTCAACCTAATTCCCACACAATATGTCATAAATAAAAACTCCTATTGATTAGAAACCAAAGCATGCGTTTCTAATGATTCTATTCCACCACCTACACGACTTCCACGTACAGGACTAGCATCATTATAGTCTAGACCATATGCTAAAATAATATGATGAACACCAGCATGGCACTGATTACTCACATCAAAGCTATGCCACGCATTTTCATAAAAAATCTCAACCCAAGCATGACTTGCAACATGCGATGTATCTGGCGTATGCAAATAGCCACTTACATAACGAGCAGGAAATCCAAAATAACGAACTATAGCTAATATAATATGTGAATGATCTTGACAAACACCAGCTTTTAATGAAAAAGCCTCCGTAGCACTAGATGATGAATTAGTTATACCTGTTATATATGGCACTGCTTCCAGTATTTTAGCTGATAGACTGTTTAATTTATCAGTTAAATTTATACTATTTGGATCTATATAATTAACATTAGCAAATTCTAACAACTCAGAATTCCAATTTACATAACTAGAATTATTTAAATAATAATCTAATGGAATACTGCCAACATCTTGATTAAAAATGCTATTATTTGTTTCAACTACTCCAGATGCTTTAATTTCAATTTTATTTATTGGACTAAAAACATCTAGAGATACATAATTATTACCAAACCAGTCAACATATCCAGCAAATTTTTTATTATTAATGAATACTCCCCATCTAATTACATTTTGATGTAAATTATCAAATGGAATAAGACGAATTATCTGTGAGCTGTGTTTAATTGGTTCACTATAATAATAAACCGTGCTATGTTCTACTGTTATTTTCATGCCGTTATAAAATATCCTTGATTTATTTTATTGCTTACTTGCAAAATTTCTGTTTGAAGCATATGAATATACTCTTCTTGACCTACTGCTAAAACATCATCGATATGATCATATTTTAATTTCACTAGTAACTGAGCAATAGCCTTTAATGAATCATTATTATTGCCACCAATTGCCTGAATTGTTTGATATACATATTCAATACAATATCTAACACTTCTAGGTAATGCTTTATGAAATAATAAAAATTCAAATACATTATCTGCAGAAGGTGTTCCAATTACATTTTGTTGAAATGCTTCATAAGAACTAACAGCTCTTAAAAGCATATGCCAATGATAAGCATCAGACTGATTGCTTAATTCTCGTAAAACACATTTTGCTTCCAAAATACGTAATGTCTGATCTGCACTCTCTAAAAATACCCCTAGACGAACAAAATAACGACTAAAGTTAACTGGCATAGTAATATAAATAGTTCCTTGAACTGCAAAAGCTCGCTGTTTAATCCAATCAGTAAACTCAACCAATGGCTTATGTTGCATGCCTTTAAATTCAATCCAAGTCTGATTAATTGTTTCCCACATCTCACTACTTAATTTACCACGTTCAGAGCGTGCATTTTCACGAGCTGACTCTAGGCAACTTTTAACAGAAGATCTAGACAAACCACTAATTAAAAACTCTTGTACTTTTTCACGGGTAACATTAGTACCATGTAAAGATACATATTCCTCATAAACACCTTGAATCTTCAGAGGTAATTCAACTAATTTTTTTTCCTCACCATCAAATGGTAGTCCTGGCTGAAAACATGCCGCTAATAAACGTGTAGTTAATTCAGCTCTTTCTAAATAACGAGCCATCCAATATAAGTTTGACGCTGTACGACTTAACATTATCCATTATCCTTTTGTAAAGCTTATTTACTTAAAACCCAAGTATCTTTAGTACCACCACCTTGAGAGCTATTTACTACCAAAGAGCCTTTAGTTAAAGCAACTCGAGTAAGCCCACCTGGTGTAATACGTACCTTATTACCAGATAATACAAATGGACGTAAATCAATATGTCGTGGCGTTAAGTCTTCATCAAGCCAAATACCGCAAGTTGATAAACTTAGTGTCGGTTGTGCAATATAACCCTCTGGTTTAGCTTTTAATATTTCAGCAAATTTTTCTTGCTCTGCTTTAGTACTAGTTGGCCCGATCAACATGCCATATCCACCAGCACCATGCACTTCTTTAACTACCAGTTTTTCTAAGTTATCTAAAGTATATTGTAAATCTTCTTTATTAGATAAAATTCTAGTCGGAACATTTTGTAAAATTGGTTCTTGGTCGAGATAAAATTTAATCATTTGTGGAACATATGGATAGATTGACTTATCATCAGCAACGCCAGTTCCTAATGAGTTTGATAAAGCAATATTACCAGCTCTATAAGCATTAATTAACCCCGGAACACCTAAATATGAATCAGGATTTAAAGCAAGAGGATCTAAAAAAGCATCATCAATACGACGATATAAAACATCAACTTGCTTATCGCCATAAATTGTACGCATCCATACTTTATTATCGCGAACAAATAAATCACGACCTTCGACAAGTTCTACACCCATTTCTTTAGCTAAAAATGCATGTTCATAATATGCACTATTATATGGTCCTGGTGTCATAACCGCTATTGTTGGGTTATGTGTAAATGCTGACTCTTCTAATGTAGTTTTTAATAATGATGGGTAATGTTCAACTGGCTCTACTTGATATTGACTAAATAGGTCAGGAAATAAACGTTGACTCATACGGCGATTTTGTATCATATAAGATACGCCACTAGGTACTCGTAAATTATCTTCAAGTACATA
>JAQUVM010000029.1:21435-23756 GCA_028693355.1 Burkholderiales bacterium | reverse complement strand
TTGTGAATAAACCTTATTTGGTAAATCTAAATGCATCATACATGGCTGAAATTGTGCATTTTTATAAATTTTTTCTGCTGGAATAATGCCTTCTTTTAAAATACGTCCGTCATGATAAATATCATCTAAAAACATATTTAAAGCGGTTACTCTTTGCTCCAAACCTTTTTCTAAGGTTGCCCACTCTGAGGCTGTAATAATCCTAGGGACTGGATCTGAAGGGATAAGTCTTTCTGCACCTTCCTCTTCACCGTATACGGCAAATGTAATACCGATTCTACGAAACATAACGTCCGCTTCAAGCATTTTATTCGCAATATGACCAGAAGGACGACTTTTCATCCAATCTAAATATTGTGAATAATGGGCTCTAGCCGAACCTGATTGATCAAATATTTCATCAAACATGGTTTTCCCTTTAGAAAAATAAATTGCTCTCGCACAACAGCTTTAATAAGCTAAAAACCTCATTAGTATACATGATTGCAATAAAAATTAGGCAACATTTTTAATATGATACAATTACGCCAAATAATTATTTCTAGGGATTTAGCTTCTATGGAACAAATGTCAATTTTATCTTTAATATTAAATGCATCACTAACCGTACAAGTAATCATGTTGATACTCGCTTTATTTTCTATATCTTCTTGGGGAATTATCATAAATAAATTCCTAATGTTAAGCAGAGCTAAATCTGAAACAAGAGCTTTTAATCAGAAGTATCAAAACACAGCTAACGTAACTACACTATATAACAACATAAGCACAATAAAAAGAACAACTACAGCTCAAATGTTTTTTGTTGGAATCTCTGAATATAATATCTTAAATAAAAAAGGTGTTAAAAATAAAGATGATATTACTGCAAATTTAGAGCGTTCATTAACTGCCACTATTGAAGATGAATTATCTAGTTATGAATCAGGCTTAGCAACATTAGCAACATTTGGTTCGGTAAGCCCATATGTTGGTTTATTAGGTACTGTTTGGGGTATTATGCATGCATTTATCGGTCTTGGTAATACAGGACAAGCTACTCTAGCTTCTGTTGCCCCAGGTATTGCTGAAGCGTTAATCGCAACTGCAATTGGTTTATTTGTGGCTATTCCTGCTTATATGGCTTATAATAAATTTTCTGAAGACATTGCTATGTTAGAGAAAAAAATGAATAAGTTTGGTGATGAATTTATTAATTCTATCAATCGCCATTTAGCATCAAACTCATCTCAGGACTACTAAAATGTTTTCTCAAGAAGAAGTTAACAAGTTTAATGATCTAGCTCATGAATGGTGGAATCCAGACGGAGTATTAAAAACACTACATCATATAAACCCAGCTCGCCTAGAATTTATTAAAAAGCACGTAAACTTATCCAATGCAACATTAATTGATGTTGGTTGTGGTGGTGGAATATTTGCGGAGAGCCTAGCTCACGAAAACGCTAATGTAACAGCTATAGACTTAGCTCCACAGTCTATTGAAATTGCAAAACTACATTTATATGAAAGTAACCTTGAAGTTAATTATGAGTGTATCGAAATTGGAGAAAAAGCTAAGCAATCATCAGAGTCATTTGATGTGCTTACTTGCATGGAAATGCTTGAACATGTCCCTAGTCCAGAATACATCATAGCAGAATGTGCCAAGCTACTTAAAGATGGTGGAATAGCATTCTTCTCAACGCTTAATCGTAACCTAACTAGTTATGCTTTAGGTGTAGTTGCAGCTGAATATATATTAAACTTAGTACCTAAAGGTACTCATGATTACAAAAAATTTATTACACCTAGTGAACTACGCCAGATGCTAAAAAAACATGGTCTAGAAATAATTGCCATTAATGGTATGGATTATAATCCATTCTCTGGTCATGCTAGTTTAAGTAATAATGCAAAGATTAATTATCTTATCGCTTGCAAAAAAATAAGTTCAATCTAATATACTCACAGTATTTCCATTATAGACTAGGAATACTGAATAAAAATATGACGAAGTGTACAATATGTACATGAGGAAGATTTTTTGAAGTATGACAACGTATAAGACTGAAAGACCTTAATTAAACATACTCGCAGTATTTCAGATTTAGACTAGGAATACTGAATAAAAATATGACGAAATGTACAATAAGTACATGAGGAAGATTTTTTGAAGTATGACAACGTATAAGACTGAAAGACCTTAATTAAGCATACTCGCAGTATTTCAGATTTAGACTAGGAATACTGAATAAAAATATGACGAAATGTACAATAAGTACATGAGGAAGATTTTTTGAAGTATGACAACGTATAAGACTGAAAGACCTTAATTAAAC
>JAQUVM010000029.1:0-21335 GCA_028693355.1 Burkholderiales bacterium | reverse complement strand
CTTAATTAAACATACTCGCAGTATTTCAGATTTAGACTAGGAATACTGAATAAAAATATGACGAAATGTACAATAAGTACATGAGGAAGATTTTTTGAAGTATGACAACGTATAAGACTGAAAGACCAAGAGTGATGTCAAACATAAAAAAAACAGTTATAACTCCACATACCCCAACACAAATGTATGCCCTAGTAAGTGACTTTGCCAATTATCCACAATATTTACCATGGTGTCCAAGCTCACAAATTTTGAGTCAAAATGGTAATACCATAATTGGACGAGTTGATATTGAATACTTAAAAGTTAAAGCTCATTTTACAACTTCAAATGTTAATACTCTAAATGAACGAATTGATATGACTTTAGTTGATGGACCATTTAAAGAACTAACTGGACATTGGATATTTACGCCACTTGGTGAAACTGGCTGTAAAATTGAGTTTAATTTAGATTATAAATTTAGTAATTTTTTGATTGAAAAAGTAATTGGCACTGTATTTGAAATTGTTATAAAAAATATTGTTGATGCTTTTGTAAAAAAGGCTAACGAAATTTATCGTAAGTAATTATTGCAATATATAAATGCTTTGATTATAATAATTTATAAAATTAAAATACAATAGCTTACATATACTCGCAGTATTTCCCTTATAGACTAGGAATACTGATAAACAAACATGACGAAATGTACATCTAGTACATGAAGGAGTGTTTTTTGAAGTATGACAACGTGTAAAACTGAAAGACACTAATTTAAATATACTCGCAGTATTTCCTTTATAGACTAGGAATACTGATAAACAAACGCGACGAAATGTACATCTAGTACATGAGGAGTGTTTTTTGAAGTATGACAACGTATATAATGGAAAGACAAAGAGTAATGAAAAATATTGAAATAGCATTCGCTACTATCACACTCCAAAAAGTAATATCATTACAAATCAGCGATGAAACTAATATTACTGATGCTATCATACAAAGTAATATTCAAGAGTTCTTTCCTGAGTATAATTTAATTGAAATGAGTGTTGGAGTATTTGGTAAACGTATATATACACCTGAAGAATATCAGATTAAAGATAATGATAGAATTGAAATATATAGACCTTTAAATAAGTCGCCGAATCAGAAAAGGCTAGATCGTGCTAAAAATAATAAATAAAAAATTAAATTTTAAATTTCGTAAACATTGCCATCTATTAATCTCTGTTTCCCTGTTAATATTTAGTTCTGCTTATGCCATAGATGTCTCAGTTCCCAATAATATAAAAGATAATTCCTCATTTAGCATTATTGATGCTAAAACTGAATCAAATGTGTATAGTTTAAATGCTGATACTCCACGTCTAATTGCTTCAAATATGAAAGTTATTACCAGTTATGTAGCGCTAAAAAACTTTGGTAATAATTTCACATGGAAGACAAAGCTTGGGTATAGCGGAAAAATTTATAAAGGTATTTTACACGGTAATTTATATATCATTGGTAGTGGTGACCCTACTTTTACTAGTGAGAGTTTAACTGTTCTATTATTGAGCGCAAAAAAGCATGGCATATATAATATATCTGGCAAAGTAATCTATGATGGTAGTATATTTAATCATCAGGTAAATAGTAGTGAATTATATCCAGAACCATTTGCTACTTATTCTGCGGATCCTGCGGGATTACTTATCGACAAAAATATTTCTAAGCTTCAATTAAATTTAGTCGATCATAATTTTGAACTTGAATCTAACTATATACAAAACTATCAAATTATTAATAAATTAAAAGCGGATGAATCTATAAACTCGGCTTGCTTAGATACTAATAATTATATTTCGATCACACAAAATAAGCCAAATACCGTTATATTGTCTGGCATATTACCAGCATCATGTTCGGGAAAATATGCTGAGATATTTTTATTAGATAACGATGCATATAATAAAGCTTTAATTACTAATACATTGGCTAATATAAAGATTATAAATAGCGGTGTAGAATCAGGTATATCACCTAAAAACTTACATATTGTAGCTATTAATAAATCAGCAAATATTACAGATATAATTACAGTAATGAATCAACAAAGCGATAATCTATACGCTAAAACATTATTACTAAGCATTGGTGCTTATAAAACTAAAAATCATAATACATATGAAGATGGTAAACAAGTATATCTTAAAACATTGTCTAAGAACCAACTAAATTTTAATGAGCTTGAATCTACATTAGAAAATGGTGCTGGATTATCTCGTAATGAACAACTAACAACTGCACATATCAGTAAATTATTAGAAACAATATATAGCAGCCCTGAAAGCTCAATAATCATACATAACCTACCGACACCGAGCAAAGATGGAACTTTACGCTATGAATTCCCACAATTTACAAATCAATTATACGCAAAAACAGGCTCATTATCGGATACTAAAGCATACTCTGGATACTTTTTTGCTAAAAATGGTAATATTTATATAGTTTCAGCAGTTATTAATAATGTAAATACTAAAACATCAGGTAAACAACAATTACAAGACTTTAAAACATTTTTTAGCCAAATTTTAACTAAATTAAATAATCAATAATTTTTCATAATTATTAATATTTTTGCCATCACATCTTTTAGAATATGTTATAGTCATGTATAGCATAAATAATTTTAGTTAAGATGCTATGTATATTTATTTTTAGAAAGATATTATTGTATGAAACCATGGAATACACTTAGACACCTACTGGCTCTAGTCAGTAGGACTATTGTTGACCAAAGAGCCAACAATTCAATTACATTTCCTCAAAAATCATTAAACACAGAATCATATACACACTCTCTAATGTGCAGCGCACGCTAATCAGAATGTGACTCTAGTCACACAACCCAAATATTTACACAATTTTATTATATTAACTCACTGTATATTATTAAACATATACTTATAATATGTTTCACTTATATACAGCATTATGGATTTTCGTTAATTCTATATCATTAGTATACTTTAGGATTAGGATATCCATATAAATACAATCAATTTATAAGGATTATGAAAATGGCTAAAACACATATTTTAGGATTCCCACGCATTGGTGCTCAAAGAGAGCTTAAAAAATCTTTAGAAAACTATTGGAACCATAAAATAAATCAAGAAGAGTTATTAGAATGTGGGCGCCAAATTAGACAGTCTAATTGGAAAATCCAACACGACTCTGGATTAGACTTTGTAACGGTAGGAGATTTCTCTTACTATGATCATGTTTTGGATACATCTGCACTACTTGGCGTTATACCGAGTAAATATAAACATGATACAACCACAGCTATAAATTTAAATACTATTTTTAGTATGGCTCGTGGTAAATCTCCTGATCAAGAAGATGTAACAGCATTAGCTATGACAAAATGGTTTAATACCAATTATCATTATATGGTACCTGAGTTTGAGCAAAATCAGCAATTTAAACTATCTTCAAGCAAACTATTTGATGAAATTCAAGAAGCTAAATCTCTAGGATACAATGTAAAACCAGTGATAATTGGCCCACTAACATATCTATGGTTAGGACGTAGTGATAATTTTGATAAATTAAGCTTACTTCCACAGCTCATAGAAACCTATAACGAGATTTTAGCTAAACTCTTTCAGTTAGATATTACTCATGTACAAATAGATGAACCTATTCTCACCTTAGAATTATCACAAAAATGGCAAGAAGCATTTGGTTTAGCTTATAAGCAATTAAAAACGAATGGAATAAAATTAATACTTACTACATACTTTGGTGATTTGGGAGATAATCTTAAATTAATTAAATCATTACCTGTGGCTGGGCTACATATTGATATATGCTCAAATTCAAAACAATTGGTAACAGTCGCCAACGAGTGGTCTTGTAATAAGATTTTATCTGTTGGAATAATCAATGGGCGAAATATCTGGAAAAATGATTTAAACAAAAGTTTTGAGATACTAAAACAATTAAAAACTAAATTTGATGAAAATCTATGGGTTGCAAGCAGCACATCTCTACTCCACTCCCCTGTAGATTTAACTAATGAAAAATCTTTAAACCCTGAGATTAAACGTTGGTTATCTTTTGCTATCCAAAAAATTGAAGAAATATCAATTTTAGGAAGAGGTGTAAACTATGGTATAAACTTAATTAAAGATGAGTTGGAACAAAATGCTCAAGATATAGAATCTAAAAGCACATCCACTCTTATACATGATAGTAAAGTACAAAATAGGATATCCACTATAGATGCGGCAACTGATAAACGTAAAAATAGTTTTGAACAAAGGATAAAATCTCAAGATGAGAAATTAAACTTACCTTTATTCCCGACCACAACCATAGGCTCATTTCCACAAACGAGTGCTATTCGTAAAATTCGTCAAGAATTTAAACACGGCTTATTAACTAAAGATGCTTATATAAAAAGTATTCAAAAAGAAATTAAATCAACTATTTCTCATCAAGAAAAGCTTGGTATTGATGTTTTAGTACATGGTGAGGCTGAGCGAAATGACATGGTGGAATACTTCGGTGAACTATTAAATGGTTTTGCGTTTACCTCCAATGGTTGGGTGCAAAGCTATGGTTCACGCTGTGTGAAACCACCTATAATTTATGGTGATGTAAAGCGCCCTAAAGCAATGACAGTAAAATGGACTCTTTATGCCCAATCATTAACCAATAAACAAGTTAAAGGTATGCTAACTGGGCCAATAACCATTCTTTCATGGTCTTTTGTACGTGATGACCAAGCTATAAAAGATACAGCACTCCAAATTGCATTAGCTCTTAGAGATGAAGTATGTGATCTTGAAAATGCAGGCATAAATATCATACAGATAGATGAGCCAGCCTTTAGAGAAGCACTACCGTTAAAGAAAAATGACTGGCAAGAATACCTAGACTGGGCAGTTTATGCTTTTAGAATAGCCTCATCTGGAGTTAGTGACTCAACCCAGATTCATACTCATATGTGTTACTCATCATTTAATGATGTAATTCAAGCAATAGCGGATTTGGATGCTGATGTAATCACAATTGAAACATCACGTGGCAATCTAGAGCTACTCAAAGCATTTGAAACATTTAACTATCCAAACCAAATTGGGCCTGGAGTATATGATATTCACTCACCACGTATACCAAGCACAGAGGAAATTATCAATCAGGTAAATAAGATGCTAGCTTATATTCCTAAAGAAAAACTTTGGATTAACCCAGACTGCGGACTAAAAACTCGTGGCTGGCCAGAAGTTGAGCAAGCTTTGCATAATATGCAATTAGCTACCAATCAGCTTCGGGAACAGCATGGGATATAGGTTTTAGTAGCTTATAATAAGTATAAGAACTCCGGAGATGGTTTAGGGTTCTTATACTTGGTTTTTATAGTTATTAAAAATTGCTGTTATATAGGCTATTCATATATAATATAAACTTTAGCATCTAGAGTTTAATCATCTTTATTACCTTGTCACTCTACGAAAATCCTTCAACCATTTTTAAAAATGAATATTTATTTTCTATTGCTACATTTAATAATTTATCTAAATCGCAAGAATCCTCTACATAGTGCATTTTCTTGTGGCAATTAGGACAAATTGCAACTAAATTATCAATAGAATCACTTCCACTCCTAGAAAGCCAAATTACATGATGAGACTCTAAGTACGGAACCGAATTGATATAAAATGGAGCAAATTGATTACATAGTTGACAGACACCATTCGCAATTCTTTTTACAAACTCTGATAATACAACGTTTCTATAATAAGTATTAACAGTTATATAACGCTCTCTGATATTTTTTTGCTTTTTAAATAACAAATATAAGCTCTGATTTGAATATTTTGAATAAAGTTTCTTCTTCCTGAGTGCATCAATATTATGAACATCTGTTGCATTTTTAATTAAAACTAATGGAAATAAAAAAACTTCTCTTTCGTTTTTATTTATATCTTCCTGTATATCTTTAATTGGCTCTCCTGATAACTCAACCTCACCTCTAAAAATATATTCATTTTTTTCATATACCTCAAATAATAATAAAGTAACTCCTAATGATTTCGCATTTTTTAATATTTTATTCTGCTTATAGTCTAAGCTTTGATTTCCATTTTTACCCATACCTGTATAAAATAATACATCGTCAAACCAAATATTTGAATACATTTTTTTCTTATGATCTGCAATTAAAATCAATGTATTATTTTTAATAGAGCGACGCATTCCACCACTGTTTCCCACTTCAAATTTAGTGCTTAGTTCATTATTAGTAAATGATAAACCAATACTATTTAGATAGCTTTCAAACATAAATATTTTCCCCAAAATATATTATCACTGAAAAAAGTACTAACTTATTTTATATTTATCCAGAGTTTTATTCCTAAAAAAGTTATTCATCCTTACACTACCATCCCATTAGTATTATCTAATAAAAACTTCATTTCATATTTAATTTCTTCATCATTTATAGATGAATTCAAGGCCACAATAACAAATTGCGTACCATTAATGCAACAGCAAGCCGTTAAACATTTACCAGATTCATTAATAAACCCAGTTTTAGTAAACATCATTTTAAAATTATAGCTATTTAGAGTGCTAAAAAATTATTATTTCTAAAAATTTTGAAGCACCTTCTTCTGTAACCTGTATTGTTCTTTTGTGGAGCAATGACATTTTGCAAATAGAGTCGTAATCTACTTTTATATATTCTTTAATAAGGATCATAATTTCACTAGCTGTTAAGGTATTTTCAATAGATAATCCAGTTGAATCAACTAAATTTATATTTACCATTTCAAGATACATAGCTTTTTTATTAATGTGAGATATAAATTTATCAAATCCACCGTCATTAAAAGTTATTCTAGCTAATGTATTAGCTGCTACGTTATCAGATGATAACAACATTACTTCCAATAAATCTTGTCGCCTCACTTGGTCACCATGGCTAAGAGTAGAACTAATCGTTTTTTAGCATTCCAATCATACTCAACAAAAGAATAATATACTTATCTAAACTAAGTTTAAAATCTAATACAATCATAGCCGTTATTATTTTTATAATTGATGCTATTGACGATGATATCTCAAGATTTTTTGAAACAGTAAGATATGTATATAGGCTACCCTATTTCAGCTTAGGCAGTAATGTTATAAACTATCTTTGATTTTTTCTCTCTCATATTCTAATAAATCTATTTTAGTTAAAAACTCTTCATTTTTCACAACTTTAATAACTTGATTTTCATCTAAATCATCCTTAATATGCATTTCTATTTTTTGAATAGCAGACTTAGGGACACCATATTCTGCTAAAATAGACAAATTTTCTTGAATAAAATCATTTTCTATTTTATCAGCATAAAAACTATAGCTTCCGCAATTCTTTAGCCCCATCTCTAAACAGACAAACTCTTGCAACGAATTTATTGTACGTAACCATTTAGGGACTTTATATTGAAACCAATGTCGTAATATGTTAAACGCATCTCTAATTGCCTCATCCAAAATATCTTCCGATGACAAACATGCAGCATTGTGCTCTGTAATATATTCAATATTTGATTTAATTAAGTAGTCTATGCTCTGTTTCATACCATAGTCAAACGTTATTTTGATTAACTTATTTAACGTCATAGGACGTGTAGTCTCTGTTGGCTTTAATAAATTACCCCACCCAAGCCTCAATACATATTTCAGCTGATTATAATTAGGATACCCACTCCATAAAACCAATGATACATTTTCAACTATATCTGTTCTTAGTTGTTGTAATATTTTAATTTGTCCATCCACTAAAACGCCATTTCTCTTAAATAAAATTTGTTCATCATGTGGTATTTTTTCAATTTTTTTATATTGATCACTCGTTTTATTTATTACATTTGATTCATCTAGATGTATTAATACTTCGTCTTTAATTGGGTTTTGCTGAAAAAAGGGGATATCAACAATTAAATCATTAGATTTACGTATCGGAAGATTAAAGTTATAAACCTTTCCTATATAATGCACCATCATTCTCCCTGCACGACCTTTTATGTTTGAGTAATCAAAATAATCAATAACATGTTCCTTTTTTATGCCACCTTTTTTATTATCAAAGATAATAATATTTTTTGCACTAGTATTTACACCCTCAATTAGAGTTGAGGTGCAAAATAAATAGTTCAATTTTTTCTCATTAAAGTACTTAACTACTGATGAAGTTATATGTTTTTGTAAAGCACCATCGTGGAATGCTATTCTGTTCTTCAGACACTTTGCTAGTATCCAATCTTTATTTACATATTTCTCGATCCACTCAATTAACTTAATCTCATCCGTATATTGTTGGGGACAAATTTTTTCGTCTAGAAATGCCAGAAATTTCTTTGCTAAATATCTTGCTCTCGCTGGTGAAGAACAATAAACTATTGTTTGCTCATCAATTAGTTCAAATAAGAGATTAAAAAGTGTATTTTCTTTATTAATCTTCTTTTGCCCTTTGAATCCAAACTCATTAGAAAATCTTTCTTCAACCAATTGCTCAACTAAAGAATAATTAGTCTTGTAAAAAACCGCATTGTATTTATCTTCAAATCCAGGTGAAATTCCATCAATATTTGGACCTAACAAATAAAATTTCACATTGTCTCGTTTTAATAATAAATAAAATGCGTTATTTAATACATCCGATCGCTCATCATCTCTTTTTGCACTCAATTTATAAAATTCATCAATTATTAACAAATCTATTTTTGGTAATTCGTGATACTCCATTACTCGTTCAGCAGTTAATAAAAATAAGTTTGACCTCTCCGTTGAGAATTCTTGCGATGTTCTAACAATAATATTGTAATGATCATCATATTTTTTAAGCTTTTTCCTAGTTTCATCAAGCAATGCTAGGGTTGGTTGGATAATAACTATATTTTTATATTTCTTTTCTGCAACAAACTCTTCAATTAAAAGGCTTTTACCAAAACTTGTTGGAGCACTAACGATAACATTTTTATTGCTATCCAAAAGTTGCTTGACATATAACTGCTCATCATGTAAATAATACTCTAAATTTTTAGACTTGCTCATTTCTTTTCTTAATATACTAGCAGTACTACTCAATTCAAATTTCTTGTTTGCAAGATAAGGGTAAAATCCTTCTGCTTCGAGTAAGTCGATCCAAATACAGCGAGTATGTTCATTAATTTTATGCCAATTATCTAAAATGTGAATAATAATTTTTCGCCCATCGGCACGAGTTTCCGTTTTCTTAATTAATTTTGAACATATCTGAGAATATTCAAAACTTTTATTGATATTTATTTGTTCTGACAGATTGATACCATCTATAATATCCTGAATTTGCATCATTGTAATTTACCAATTTCAAAGTGTAGTTGTTTAACCAGTTCTTTTTTTGAAGGCACAGGAAAAAATAACAATAAAACATTCAGATTAGTAACAGGATGTGGAATATTTAGATTATCTTTAAAAATTTTCTCTAAAGACTCAATTTCAATTTGGAGATCACTCATAAACTCTTTTGTTGTTTCATCATTATGCTTATTAAATGTATCAGATGTATATGTACAAAGCATTGGAATTGTTACAGAAGATAAGATATGTTCAAGATTTTGTTTACTATCAATTTGATTTAGCCAATATTCCTTTTTCTGCAAAAACTCTTCATATTCCAATTTTTTATTTAAATCTTTAAATTGCTCCAAGGAATAGAACCCTGTTTTGATTTTTTTTGAAATTAATGAGAACTCATCTCTTAAATAATCAATTTTAAAATGTTCTTCAATATCTTTTGCTAAAGCTTTTACACCACTATCGCCCGTAGCATATAATTTTGATTCACCAAGCCATAGAGAAAATTTTGTATTATCGTCAATATCTGGAGCAATGTGTACTGCATCAAAACCATGCACAGCATGCCCCAATGAATCTTTAAAATATATCTTAGATAATAATGGTAATGAGCCATGAAAGTCTCTAAGCAATAGGTGCAATATCAACTCACCAAACTCGCCTCGTTTCTTATATTTATCAGCTATGTCATCGAATTCACTATTTTGCATAAAATATTTAGTATAAGCCTGTTCAAATTCTTCAATTTTATATAATGCATTGGCTGCATCATTTAAAACTCGAATGCCATAAAAATTCTCTAATATACCAAGATGAAACCCAAATGAAAAATCAACCAATGCCTCAACTATTTGCTTAACTAATGGTTTCCATCTAAAAATACCAAATTCAAATCCCGCGTAATAAATTTTTAGTTTACTATTTGGAGATTGGCATTTAATTATTGCTTCCGAGCCAAAAATACTCATTTATATATCTCCTGCTACAACTCAAAATATTATTTGTTTTAATTGTAATTACTCTAAGGTAATATTTTTATAACTTCACAGATAATCGACAGCATAGCGCTTACCTCGTTTATTTCCGGGTAATTTTCGGCCATCAGTAAAAAAATATTTAAACCCATGCTAGCGGGTTATATGGAGTTCGCTCCATCCAGATTCTTTTAGTTTTGGTGTGATTAATTTTGCTTTGGTATCCGCTTCACTATAAGCCATGTAAATCTTTCGTCAAACATTATAACAAAATGACTCGAAGTAGTATTTTATCACATCAACACATACTTTAAACAACAATTAATGTTGTAGTTAATTAACCTCACTGGGTTAAATAGATGTTAATTAACATTACATATTGTTTCTTATAACAGACTTTGCAGATATAAATTCGGTAAAATATACTGCTAATTTAATAAATAACGTAAATTTAGCTAAAGAAAAATTTAAAATAATACTAGATAAGGATGCAAAATAACAAGATATATAATTAATCATTAATTCCATACTTAATAAACTGTAACTTGTATAAGTTATTATTAGCGTTGCAAGTTATACACAAAAGATAAAATAAAAATCTGATAAATAGTATAATTTTGCCATACTTTTTGATTTGGGCTATCTGGTGAAAAAATTATTACTGTTACTTAATTTAATTGTTGTTAGTTCATTTGCTACTGACAATAATATTACAACCATTGAAAATGGTATATCATTATATTCAGAATACTATCCAAATGACTCTGCTAAATTCAAAGGAACTATTATCTTTGAAAATGGTAGCGGGACAACTGCCGATGAATGGACGCAAAATAAGAAATTTTTTGATTGTGCAAAGAAAGTAGGCTCAATCTTTCTTTATGACCGTAACGGTTTGGGTAATAGTCCAGCTGATTTATCATTATCGGAGGAAAAACCATTAACTGCAAGTTATGCAAGCTCAAAATTAGCTAAATTGCTAAAACAAAAAGATTTAAAACCTCCATATATTATTGTTGCTCATTCATATGGAAGTATTTATGCTGGTAAATTTATTGCAGATAATGAAAGTCAAGTAGATGGAGTACTATTGGTTGATCCAGTACCTAAAAACTTTCATTTTTTAGCTGACGGAATAATGAAAGATTATGAATCCGCAATTCAATATGCAATTACTGAATCAGCTGTGGATGTTTATAAAAAGTTTGGTGGCGCACGTTCTGAAGTTACCTATCAACTGCTAGGTTTTGAACAATCCAAAGCAGAAATAGCTAAATCAGGTATTATCAAGAATAATACTCCTGTTATCATAATTTCATCAACTTCGATGGAGAAAGATAAACCATTAAAAGAAGATTGGTACACAAGCCAAAAGCAATGGCTAAATGATAATCCTCGAAGTAAAATAATCGCAGTAAATAGTAGTCACTTTATTCAGATAGATCAGCCGCTGGTCGTTTGTGAACAATTAAAGTTATTAACAAAATAATTATCGTTCTAATAGGCATGCACTTCAACTATGTTCAGCACATTCATGCATATACCATTAACGAGCTTTAAGATTTTCTATACGAAGCAACGTACGGTAATGTGTTCAACTTAATTCGGAACGCAGTGCGTCACACTTCAGATATGCTTAGTAAATATATTTACATATTGTTTTACAATTAAATGCAAATTCAATCATTAACTGATTTTAATATTATTTTCCGATACAAAACCGACTAAAAATCTCACCCAGCAAATCATCAGCAGTAAATTCACCGGTAATCGTAGCTAGTGAATTATGAGCATACCTGAGTTCTTCGGCAATTATTTCTAGGCTATCCCAATTATTGAAGGCATAATCAATGTGTTCAACGGTAATTTTCATAGCATCAAGATGACGTGTGCGTGCTAAAAACACATCACTTTCATTATGATTCCACCCGATCATGCTCAGAAGTTTTTGACGAAGATTATCTAAGCCTAGCTTTTGTTGTGCTGATAAATACACATGGGTTTCATTATCTTGTTCCTTGATATGAGCATCTATACCTGTTAAATCTATTTTATTATGTATATATAGTTTACTCATACCGTTTGGCAAACGTTTGATAATATCTATTTCACGATCACTAATACCAGTTTGATTATCTACGAGTATTATGCATAAGTCAGCATTTTCTAAAGCATTATATGCTCGTTCAATACCAATTTTCTCTACCACATCATCAGTATCGCGAATACCTGCCGTATCTATGATGTTAAACGGTATTCCATCAATAATTATCTTTTGGCTAACTATATCACGTGTAGTGCCCGCTATTTCAGTTACTATAGCGACATCTTCATTAGCGAGTGCATTAAGTAGGCTTGATTTGCCCACATTTGGTTGCCCTACTATCACTATATTTGCGCCATTATTAAGAAGCACACCTTGCTTAGTACCTTGGAATAATTTATGGATACTATTACGAACGATAGTTAATTTATCACGAATTTTTGCATCAGCAATAAACTCGATATCTTCTTCAGGAAAATCAAGAGTAGCCTCAACAAACATACGTAGATTGATCAGCTCTTCATTGATTTGATTAATGTGTTTTGAAAAATCACCTTTTAGAGATTTGATTGCACCTTTAGCACTAGCTTCGCTTTCCGCATGAATTAGATCAGCTATACTTTCAGCTTGTACTAAATCAAGCTTGCCATTTAAGTATGCACGCTTACTAAATTCTCCGGCTTCTGCCAAACGACACCCAAGTTCTACACAACGTTTTACAATCATGTTTAGAACAATTGGGCTGCCATGACCTTGTATTTCTAAAACTTCTTCCCCAGTAAAAGAATTTGGTGCAACAAAATATAGCAGCAACCCAGAATCAAGTACACTCCCATCAGCAGCAAATAAATCACTATAATGTGCATAACGTGGTTTTAGATTATCGCGCCCTGAGATACCTTTTATTATCTGAGATAAGTTAGCTCCAGAAACGCGCACTACACCAACTCCAGCATATCCGCTACTACTAGCTATGGCTACTATATTATCTGCCGTATAATTCATTCTTACTCATCGTCTTTCAATCTTGGACGTTGTCATCTCTCAAAAAAGTCCTTCTCATATACTTTCATATATATTTAGTCATATTTTTTATCAGTACTCCTAGTCCAAAATCGAAATACTGCGAGTATCATCTTTTTACTATTTAAAACGTATATGCAGTAGTTAAATCATCACCATTTAGGTAACATAAATGCTCCCATAGTTTTGGCATTTGGCTATAGCGGCGTACAATAGTTCTTAGTTTAGCTAAAATTTGCTTATCGACATCTTTGCTATTAGTAAGTTTTACCAATAAATCCCAAAGTAATAATAATTCAAATTCATAATAAAAATCATCAATTTTTTTATCTTTTGCAATTTGTTTACCACGAGCAGCATCCCACATCGGAACAATTATTTCTAATAATTTAGCTTCATCATCTAAATCAGTAATTTTAGAAATACACTCTTGCATAAATAAAACATAATTAGAATCTTCAAAAGCAGTCTCTAATTCAGTAAACAATAGTTTAATTTCAGTTAGTGCGTCAGCTAAGTTTTGACCCTTTAAATTATCACCTAAGTAGCTCTCAATAACTAAAGCATCTTTATTAAATTTTAAATCCATATTTCTTTCGATCATACTGTAATATTATAAAGATTTTATTTTATCACAAGGCTACAGCAAAACTCTTGTAATCTTTATAAGTTCTTTTTTAATCATGGTATAATCCATGCTTCGAATTTATTTAGTTGATATATAGAAATCACATGCGTATTAAACCATCTTATGTTTTTACACTTCTTGCTATGACAGTATCATTGCAAAAAGCAGTAAGTGAAACTTCATTAGACCAATTAGCTAATGTCAGCACTAACGGTCAGTACGCAAATGCCCAATTTTGTGGCTATGATGATAAACAATGGTATCAACAATCTGGTAATGACTTCTTTGGTTTCCCAAAAACAGAGTCACAAACATTATATATGCAAGCAGATAACTTTAACGGGCAATATGATGCTACTCACATTGCCACAGGTAATGTATCAGGATACAAAGATGATCAAACAATTTTGTCAGATTGGTTAATTTACAATCAAAAAGCTGATCGAGTATCTATGGGTGATAATATATATCTTACTCGTCAATATGATGCAATACAAGGTAAATGGGCTGACTACTTCATTGATTTAAATAAAGGTACTTTTACCCAAGCCAGAGCATATTATGGTAAAGATAATCTTACCTTCACTGGGGACCAAATTAACCTAGAAGACAAGACTCATGCAACAATAGACAACGGTTTTATTACTTCATGTAACCCAGATAATCCAGCATGGTATATAAAAGCAGATAAATTAAACGTGGATTATGGTAACTCTGAAGGTAGCGCTAAAAATGCAATGATGTACTTTGAATCAGTGCCAATATTTGCAAGTCCTTATATGACATTTCCTTTAGGACAAAGAAAATCTGGTTGGTTAACTCCAAGTATTGGTAGTAATAGTAACTCAGGGTTTATGTTTGCTGAGGGATATTATCTAAATCTAGCACCTAATTACGACATGACGATCACTCCAATACTTTGGGCAAATCAAGGTATCATGATATCTGATGAATTTAGGTATATGACAGAAAAAAACAAAGGTATTATTTACACAGAGCAGTTACCAACTTCATGGGCAAATAATATATCTGGAGTACCATCATACCGTTGGTTTTGGGATTTACAACATACTTACACACCTTTTAGTGATGTACAAGTTGGATACAGCTATAATCAAGTATCAGATCCAAATTACTTTAATAATTTTGGAAATTTTTATTCAACTGTAAATAATGTAAATTTAGATCAATCAGTTTATGCTCAATATACTCCAACTTGGGGTTTAGCAAGTGTTAAATTACAAAATTATCAAACACTATATCCTTTAGGATACCAAAATACAGTACCGATTTATTCACAATATCCAGCAGCTACTTTAAACATAAATCAAACCGGCATTGGAGGTGGATTTAATGCAGGTGTGAATACTTCGTATACATATTTTTATAATGATCAATTACAAAGCGGACAAAGAGCTATAGTTTACCCAAGTGTTACCTACCCTATGCAAAAATCATGGGGTTCATTAACTCCAAAAGTTGGGTTTAATAGCACTCAGTATAACATTGAATCTACAACAGGATATCCAAACGCTGGTAGTGCTCAACTAAATTTACCAATAGCTTCTGTAGATGGAAGCTTATATTTTGATAGACCGATTAACTCTGGCAAAAACTCTATGACACAGACTTTAGAGCCGAGATTATTCTATCTATATATACCTGAAGTTAATCAATCTAACTTACCATTATTTGATACTTCTACAGCTACGTATAATTATAATCAATTATTTAATGAAAATCAGTTTGTTGGCTCAGATCGTATCAATGCGGCAAATGATTTGACTTTTGGTTTATCAAATCGTCTAATCAATGACTAAAATGGAAATGAGATATATAAACTAAACCTAGGATATAAATACTTTATAACACCACAGGAAAGTGATAGCTTTTATGGTAATTATCAGCTATATCCACAGCTATATTTACCAACACCAAATGCAATTGCTGAACTAAGTAATCAATGGAATCATCAACTATCTTCATTTGCAACATTTCAGTATGATACAACACAAGGTAATATTGATTACTACGCTGTAAATATGAAATGGAGCCCGAGTATGGGTAAAGTAATTAATACTGGTTTTAGCTATCAATATCAAATGCCTTTATTATATTATGCATATACTCCTGGTCAATCATTTCAGCCTGTATCATATGAAAACCAATATGCACTAAATGTGTCTGGTCAATGGCCAATCATAGGTAATAGCATATTTGCATTAGGTCGTGGTACATATGATTTTACAAGAAATATGTTACTAAATGTGATTGGTGGTTTAGAGTATAATGGTGGATGCTATAGCGTGAGCGCTGTTTATCAACAATATATGTTTAACTACAACCAAGTTCAAACTAATTACATGCTAAACTTCAACTTCAAAGGTATTGGAAACGTTGGAAGTGGTGATCAAACTAATAATATGCAATCAAACATACCTGGTTATAGTTCAATCTTAGATATAATGCAAACACAAAATCAATATTAGGTTATAAAATGAAAAAAATTAGTCTTATCTTTATGGCTTTTATATCAATTTGTTATGCTGATACAAAATCAGAAAACGAGTCTTCTGTAAATACTCAACCAACAGTAAATTTAAATAAAATTGCAGCTTATGTAAACAAGCGCATAATAACGCAAAATGAGTTAAATCAACAAATACAGCAAACTTTATACAATTTAAAACAGCAAGGGATTCAAAATACACAAACTGCTGATTTAAGTAAAAATGTATTAGATCAAATGATTGTTCAACAAGTTCAGTTAGATATGGCAAATCGTAGTGGAATAAAAACTACTGATGCAGAAATCAATAGTACTATAGCTAATATTGAAAAAAATCAAAATATTAGCGATGCACAAATGATGAATAAGCTATCATCTCAAGGTGTAACGATGAATCAATTTCGTCAGCAAATCTCTGACCAAATTACTCTTGAAAAACTCAAACAACGAGAAGTTGATGGGCGCGTATTTGTAAATGACGATGAAGTTACACGTGTAATAAACAGTGAAGCTTATAAAAAAAGAGTTGATTATAATTTATCAAATATTTTAATTACAATTCCTGAGCAAGCAACACAAGCTATTGTTCAACAAAAAAGTGATATAGCAAATTCAATTATTCAACAACTAAGTCAAGGACAAAAATTTGAGCAATTAGCTATCAAATATTCAAATGGGCAAAATGCTTTATCTGGTGGAGAAATTGGTTGGAAAAGTAATACATCATTACCACCACAAGTTTTAGACCAGCTTAGATCATTACCAATTGGAGGCACAACTGGTGCAATAAAATTCCCAATTGGATTTATGATATTTAAAGTAAATGGGATTAAGCAACATGGTACACCTCAAATAGTAAAGCAATATCATGTACGACATATATTAATAAAAGTAAATGAGCTAACTAGTGATGATGAAGCAGAGCGTAAAATAGATGGACTATATAATAAATTAGCTAAAGATAAAAATGATAAAGCAGCAGAAAGTGCTGAGTTTACTGAATTATCAAAACAATACTCTGATGACCCAGGCAGTGCCATAAAAGGCGGCGATATCGGCTGGACATCTAAAGGTGATACAGTTCCACAATTTGAACAAACCATTTTAGCAACTCCTGTTGGAGAAATCAGCAAACCATTTAGGTCACCATTTGGTTGGCATATACTGCAAGTAATGGAAACTCGCGATAGTAATATGGCAAATGAAAAAGAGCGTACGGATATTCGTCAAGAGCTACGCGAAACAAAAGCTCAAGTTTTATATACAGAATGGATAAGGAATATTAAAGACACCGCATACATCAAAATAAATAATGATTAAACCTATATATACGCGGTTATATGCTTTTATGCTATAATCGCGTGATTTATTTTTAAAGCCTTACTGGCACACTTAGAGAGATTATTTTATGGCAAAAAACTTAAGAAATATTGCAATTATTGCGCACGTCGATCATGGTAAAACAACAATGGTTGATAAATTATTACAACAAGCTGGTACATTTTCTGCACATCAACAAATCGTTGAGCGCGTTATGGATAATAATGACTTAGAAAAAGAACGTGGAATCACGATTCTAGCTAAAAACGTATCATTAATGTATAAAGATACTCGTATTAACGTAGTTGATACACCAGGACATGCTGATTTCGGTGGTGAAGTTGAGCGTGTATTAGGAATGGTTGATGGGGTTCTTTTATTAGTTGATGCAGTTGAAGGCCCTATGCCTCAAACTCGTTTTGTAACACGTAAAGCATTAGCTTTAGGTTTAAAACCTATCGTAGTTATTAATAAAATTGACCGTCCTGGATCTCGTCCTGACTGGGTAATTGATCAAACTTTTGATTTATTTGATAAATTAGGTGCAACAGAAGAACAATTAGATTTCCCTGTGGTTTATGCATCTGCATTAAATGGTTTTGCATCATTAGAAGCTGATAGTCATGACAATACAATGAAACCATTATTTGAGACAATTTTAGAACACGTTGCCCCACCTAATGAAGATGAAGATGGACCTTTACAATTACAAATATCTGCATTCGATTATAATAGTTTTGTTGGTCGTATTGGTATTGGTCGTGTTCACCGTGGTAGAATCAAGCCAGGTCAACAAGTAATTGTTGCGGAAGGCCCTGATGGAGTTCCAAGAACATCAAAAATTAATCAAGTACAAGTATTTAGCGGTTTAGAACGTGCTCAAGTTACTGAAGCTAGTGCTGGTGATATCGTGTTAATCAATGGTATTGAAAACTTAAGCATTGGTAGCACAATTTGTAGCATTGAAAATCCTGAGCCTTTACCTATGTTAAAAGTTGATGAACCAACAATTAGCATGATGTTCCAAGTAAATACATCGCCATTAGCAGGTACTGAAGGTAAATTTGTAACTAGCCGCCAAATTAAAGATCGTTTAATTAAAGAATTATTAACTAACGTTGCATTACGTGTAGAAGATACTGCTAATACTGATGAATTTTTAGTATCTGGTCGTGGTGAATTACATTTGACTATTTTATTAGAAACTATGCGTCGTGAAGGTTTTGAATTAGCAGTAGCCAAGCCTCACGTAGTGATGAAAGAAATTAATGGTGAAAAATGTGAGCCATACGAATTACTAACTATTGATGTTGAAGAAGAACATCAAGGTTCTGTAATGGAAGAGCTTGGTCGTCGTAAAGCTGAAATGCTTGACATGTCATCTGATGGCAAAGGTCGTACACGTATTGAATATCGTATTCCTGCACGTGGTTTAATTGGATTCCAAGGTGAATTCATGACTCTGACTCGTGGTAATGGTTTGATGGCTCATCTATTTGATGATTATGGTCCAATCAAAGCAGATATCCCAGGTCGTCGTAATGGTGTATTGATTTCTCAAGAACAAGGTGATGCTGTATCTTATGCATTATGGAAACTTGAAGATCGTGGACGCATGTTTGTTTCTCCTGGTGATAAATTATACGAAGGTATAATCATCGGAATTCATAGCCGTGAAAATGATTTAGTAGTAAATCCAATCAAAGGTAAGCAATTAACTAACGTACGTGCATCTGGAACAGATGAAGCTGTTCGTTTAACTACTCCAGTAAAACTTACTCTAGAAAGTGCTATTGAGTTCATTGATGATGATGAATTAGTAGAATTAACACCAAAAACTATCCGCTTACGTAAACGTCATTTAACAGAAAATGAACGTAAACGAGCTAGTAAATCTTCGCACTAATTTTGTTTTGTTAACATAAGGAAACTAAAATGATTTTAAATGTTGCTAAAGAGCAATTAAATTGGGAAGAACTTCAACATCATGAAGATTTTATACGATTAGACGATGTTATGAGTGTATTACATACAGAATTATTTTATTATAAAAATGATGATTTAACTGTACGTGCTACTATGCAAATTTTAGAACATAGCAACCGTGATAATAATTTTGAATTATTAACAAATAGCTATACTCATGCACATCCTGAATCAATTCGTTTAGAATTCAGAGATAACCATAAAATTGGTGATTATAAAAATCTTGAAGAAGCTAAAGATGCTGCTCAAGTATACTTTAATCATCATCACCAAACTAATCATAAGTAATTGGTGTCTAAATAAAAAAATATCTAAGCTTTTTAGCTTAGATATTTTTTTATCCATTATTTTTTAATGTCATACGCCAATGATTATTCCCAATTACTTTGCCCATTTCTTCAAAATTAACAAATTTAGGCATAAACTTGTATTCTGGTGATAACCTTACAATACATTTAGCGGTTTGATTAGAATAATTTATCAAAATATTTGGAGCAATAAGCTCTGGATTTTCAGTAGTTGATATGATGAATTTCTTTAACTCTTTCCATGAAAGAGCATTTTTTATATCAAACTCTACTCTCTCAACTTTTTCAACTAGCACATCATCAAGATTCATTATTTTATTTGCATTCACCTTAACTTCATTTCTAAAAGAGTCATAAATAACTTCTCCTTCAATGAAAACTAATTCATCAATTTTTAGTAAATGCTTATACAGCTCATTTTGTTCATTAAATACTACAAACTCAAGCTCACTACTAGCATCTTCAATTTTTACAAATGAAATTTTACCGCCCTTTTTAGTAGGTCTTGAACCCATATAATTAATGATACCGCCTATTAAAACCTTTGGCTTATGTTTAGCATAACGAGCATTAATTATTTCTTGCATATCTTCGTCATCTACGTTAAATTTGCTAAGAGGAATTATGTCTAATTTTTTTGCAATATCATGATAATCATCAAATAAGCTTGCAGTTAAATAATAACCAATTGCTTGTTTTTCATTAGTTAATTGTTCTTTTAAATTAAATAATGGATATTCGTCTAAAGATATATCTTCATTAACAAAACTATTTGCCTCAGATGAGTCATCGCCAAATATATCAAATAATGAGCCTTGGTTAGCGTTTAATTGCTCTTGCTCAATAAAATCTATGACTTTATTAAGGTTTTTTAATAATTTATTACGATTAGCATCTAAACTATCAAAACAACCTGCCTTGATCAAGTTTTCTAATGTACGTTTATTAATAACTTTTTTGCTGACACGACGGCAAAAATCAATAAGTCCAACAAACTCACCATTTGCATTGCGTTCAGCAACTATTTCATCAACGACATTCTGCCCAATACCCTTAATAGCACCTAAAGCATAATAAACTTTTTTATCATCAACCGCTTTAAATCTATACTCTGAATAATTTATATCAGGAGGACGTATATCTAATCCGTTTTCTAAACAATCCT
>JAQUVM010000028.1 GCA_028693355.1 Burkholderiales bacterium | reverse complement strand
GCTAGTCTCATATAGCTCAATAATAGTATCACTATCTTTACCAAATGTAACAATATTATCTTCACCTACTAGCTCTGCAATTTCAACATTAGCACCATCCATAGTACCAAGCGTAATTGCACCATTTAACATAAATTTCATATTACCAGTACCACTAGCTTCTTTTGAGGCCAATGAAATTTGCTCCGAAACATTTGTCGCTGGAATTAATTTTTCTGCTACTGAAACATTATAATTCTCAACAAATAAAACTTGTAAATATTTACTAGCAACAGGATCATTAGCAATAATTTCTTGAACACATAAAATCAAATGAATGATATCTTTAGCGATAATATATGCAGGAGCAGCTTTTCCACCAAAAATAAACGTTAACGGACGTTCTGGATAAATTCCTGACTTAATCTCTAAATATTTATGAATAATATATAATGCATTCATTTGTTGACGTTTGTATTCATGCATACGCTTAATTTGCACATCAAAAATTGAATTTGACTTTAAAAGCACATTAAATCTATCTTTAGCAAAATCAATAAACTGTTGCTTTTTATGATTCTTTATTGCCGTTAGTTTATCTAATACTTTTTTATCATCACTATATGCCAATAACTTTTTAAGCTCTAATGCATCACGTTTGAAACCATCGCCAATTAATTCAGTTAAACACTGCACCAACTCTGGATTAGTCTTTAATAACCACCGACGAAATGTAATACCATTAGTTTTATTATTAAATTTATTAGGATAAATTGTATTAAAATGCTTTAATTCACTACTTTTTAAAATATCAGTATGAAGTGCTGCAACGCCGTTTACACTAAAGCTATAATGAATTGCAATATGTGCCATATGCACACGCTTTTGCTCATCAATAATTGCTACATTTTTATCTTTATATTTAACGCTAATCTCATCATCTAAATAATCAATAATATCTATCAAATGAGGTACCACTTTTTGTAAATATTTGTATGGCCATTTTTCTAGCGCCTCAGCTAAAATTGTATGATTTGTATATGCTACACATTGTTTTGTAATATTGATAGCTTCGTTAATATTTATGCCTTCAACCATTAAGCGACGAATTAATTCAGGTATAACTAATGTGGGGTGTGTATCATTAATTTGTATTACCACATGTTTAGCTAAATCTTTTATATTCCAACCATTAGTTTTAGCATCATCAAAAATTAAACTAACAGCATTACTAACCATGAAATATTGTTGAAAGATTCGTAATAAATGACCAGCCTCATCGCTATCATCTGGATATAAAAATAGTGTTAAATTTTTAGCAATATTTTCTTTATCAAAATTAATTCCAGATTTTATAATTTTTTCATCAACTGATTCTATATCAAATAAGGCTAATTTATTAACTCTTTGGTTTTCATAACCAATCATATCTATTTCATACAAACGCGCTTTTGCATCTAGATTAGCAAATTTCACATCATAAACAGTATCTGTTTTTTTAAGCCACGATGTATCTTCAATCCATAAATTAGGTTCTTCTGTTTGGGAGTTTTTATTAAATACTTGACGGAATAAACCAAAATGATAATTTAAGCTAACACCAACGCCAGCAATATCAAGAGTTGCTATAGAGTCTAAAAAACATGCTGCTAATCGCCCTAATCCACCATTACCTAAAGAAGGTTCTGGTTCGATGCTTTCTATAGTAGCTAACGATTTACCATTTTCGTTTAATAAACCTTCAACATCATCATATATTCCAAGATTAATTAAATTATTAATTAACATTTTACCAATTAAAAATTCGCTTGAAATATAATAAAGTTTGCGATTTTCTTTTTTCTGTGGATATGAATTTAATTGATTTTGTGTAAATTTTAGGAGCGCATTATATAAATCTTGATCATTCGCATCTGTAATTGAACAATTTAAATACTGTTCAAAATCTTTTCCCCATTTATTTATCATATAACTCTTCGCCTTTCAAGCCTGGACGTTGTCATACTTCAAAAAATATTCCTAATGTACCAGATTGTACATGTCGTCATATTTTTTATCAGCATTCCTCGTCCATAATTGAAATGCTTTGAGTAAATTTAATTCTTTCTAATTTAATTGTGTAGATATAGGATCTAACTCATTTAGTGTAATTTGAGCTAAAAATCCTTCTAAATCATTTTTGGTAAATTTATATTCTGTATTACAATAATCACAGCTAACAGATATATCACCTTGAGTATCAATAATATCATTTAACTCAGTAGCACCTAAGTTACGCAAAATTTGCTCTAAACGACCTCTATTACATGTGCATCTAAAATCTATGTGATGTTTATCCATAATAACTATGTCATCTTCATTAAATAATTTGAATAAAATAGTTTCTGAATCATCATGCTGTAATTCTGTTTTAGTTAATGTATTTGCAAGCATAAAAACTCGCTCGATGTCATCGGTATGAATTTCATGTACATCAGGCAATTGCTGCAACATAAATCCAACCATTCTAGTTGGTGTATATGACAATAAAAACCATGTCTTTAATTGTTCAGACTGTAACATATAATTATTTAAAATCTCTGCAACATTATCACCATTAAAAGCAATAACACTCTGATACAACTGCCCATCATTTTGTGAGTCAATACTTACTACTAATCTTCCACTAGTCAAATATTCTTCATATGGAATAATAGTTTCACTCTCAGGAGAAAATTTTGCAGTTGCTCTCACCTTCAAATCATTACTACACTCTGAAACAACTAAACCAAAATGTGGATTATCTTGAATCTGACAAATTACCTTACCATCTAATTTTAAATTAGATGTCAAAAGCACATTGGCAGTCATAATATCACCAATAATTTGCTGTAATCCATCTGGGTAATCTTTTTGCTTAACGATGGTATTCCATACATCATCCAATACAACAAATGACCCTTTAATTGGCAATTTATTAAACATAAATTTTTGTAAATAACTATTTTTTATCACAATATCTCACTAATTAAAAATAAACATATTGATTCTAAGTATTTCTTTTATAGACCGCGAATCACTAATCTATGATTACGGCGTTGGTATATACATCCTGTACATCATCTAGCGATTCAATCGCATCTAATAAACGTTGCATTTTTTCGCTATCTTCCACGGATAATTCCATTTCTACAGATGGCTTCATCGTAACCTCGGCTAAATCAGCAATAAATCCCTTTGCTTCTAAAGATGCTTTTACATCTGTATAATCATTAGGAGTAGTAATAACTTCAAAACTGCCATCATCATTGCTAACTACATCTTCTGCACCACTTTCTAAAGCTGCTTCCATAAGAGCATCTTCATTTGTTTCTGGTGAAAAAATTAATTGACCGCAGTGTTTAAATTGAAATGAAACACAACCATCAGTTCCCATGTTACCGCCATACTTATTAAATGCATGACGAACATCAGCCACTGTACGAATATTATTATCAGTTAAACAATCTACTATAATTCCAGCACCGGCAATACCATAGCCTTCAAAACGTAGTTCAATATAATCAACACCTTCTAATTCTCCAGTGCCTCGTTTGATAGCGCGCTCTACATTTTCTTTAGGAACATTATTCTCACGAGCTTTTTCTAATGCTAAACGAAGCCTTGGATTAGACGAAACATCTCCACCACCCATTTTTGCAGCAATTGTAATCTCTTTAACTAAACGTGTTGTAATTTTACCTTTTTTAGCATCTGCGGCTGCTTTGCGATGCTTAATATTAGCCCATTTACTATGCCCTGCCATAATAACCTCATTCTAAAAAATATGCACTATTTTATCATAATCATAAATAAGCAGTAATTGATTAAAAATTATTATTCTTATTTCAGTTCTATATTGTAAAATCACTTGTTGAATTTTACTTAAAATAAGAAAACATCAACATTATTTCTTAACTTTATATTAATACATTTAAATTAACATAATACTATAAGGACTTGATAATGCTACAAGTACCATTATTACAATTATCAATTCATAACATAATCAAAATTGTGGAGAATAGATAATGACTGCTAAAAAAAATCACTCATGGACCCTATTAATTCTTTGCCTTGGTTACTTCATTGATTTTTATGACCTAACAATTATGGGAGTTAGCTATAATGAATTAATCAGAGAACATTTCCAAATTACCGACCAAATACAAGTACAGCAGACATACTTACTAATCAGTAATTTTCAAACCCTTGGAATATTTATTGGCGCCATTTTATTTGGTATATTAGGTGATAAAATTGGTAGAGCAAAAGCAATTCGTTATAGTATTTTAATTTACTCAATATCAACCATAGCCGCTGTCTATACAACCTCCTTACCCCTATTTATCGCCTTAAGGACAATTGCTTATATTGGTTTAGCAACAGAGTTTTCCACATCAACAGTACTAATCTTAGAATTATTTCCAATTCGCTCATCTGCTTGGGGAATGGCTATTCTTTATTCATTTGGCGTATTAGGTGGAATAACTGCCACAAGTATAGGCATGATTTCATGGCAAGCAATGTTTATCGGTGGTGGTTTGGGTGGTATTATCTTATACTTAGCTAGAAGCAAGATTCACGAATCCGAAAGTTATATCGAAGCAAAGTTACAAAATAAGAAAAACCTTGGCAATTTCAAATTATTAATTTGTGATAAAAAAAACCTTCTCAAAATTATTATGTATTTCTTTATGATATTGCCATATTTCTTACTAATTACATCTATGTTCATCTATCCAAATTATATTATTAAAAATATAACCATTGCTAATGCAACAAAAACACTATTATTAGGATTTTTTGTGGGTAATATTCTAAGTAGTTTATTATCAGGATTTTTCTTCAACCATAAAAAATATTTCATGTTCTTAAGTCTTACAATATTTATTATACTTACAAATATTTATACACATATAAATGACGAGAGTTTAATGTTATATAGTCTTGGGCTTGGTTTAATCGGTGGTGGTTACCCTATAATATGGGCGCAATTAGTGGCAAATTCATTCCCGATTCATATTCGTAGTACCGCTAGTAACCTACTATTTGCACTAGGAAGAGGAAGCAGTATTTTATTTAATTCGCTAATAACGACATGGATTGTAGTACCTGAATTATTTGTACAAAATGAGATGATTCTAGTTGCAATTACAGCTTTATTAGCATTTATTGTAATTTGGAAAATAAACCCAAAATCTGCTAATTCATAGTCATCAATAGACCTACAAACTAATGTAGGTCTATTTTATATGGTGCTAATAAATATGAATGCTTCTATTTTGAATAATTTTATTTAATACAAAACTAGAATGAACACCTGAAACTCCTTCTATTTTCGTAATCTTGTTTAATAAAATCTTATGGTAGTGATCTAAATCATATACCAATAGTTTTAATTGATAGTCTGCTGTTTGACCTGTGATTAATAAACACTCCACAACCTCTGGTACAAAATTAATCTCTCTTTCAAATATTTGAAACCTCTCCGGAGTATGTATATCCATAGAAATAGAAACCAGCACCATTAACCCTAACCCAAGCTTTTTAGGGTCTAAAGTACAACGATATGCAGAAATTAATCCAATATCTTCAAGAGATTTAACGCGACGTAAACATGCAGATGGCGATAAATTAATTAATTCAGCTAAATCTTGATTACTAATTTTTCCATTGTCTTGAAGTATACGTAAAATGTCCCTATCATATAAATCTAACTCAATCACAATAATATTCCATAAAAACAAATTTATATACAATTATATATCAATAAAACCTAAATAAATAAAATATTAGCAATAAAATTCACCTTATTACCATTTAAAATATTGCTAATAAAAAATGAAAGGAATTTATTATGCTAAAAGATCCATCTATAAAATATCAACCAAGTTATAAAATAAACTTCCCAGAACGTACATGGGTAAATAAAACTATCACTCAGGCGCCAATTTGGTTATCAACAGATCTACGTGATGGTAATCAATCATTATTCAATCCCATGAATATTGAGACTAAAATGAAGTTTTATAATGAAATTATCCGTATTGGCTTCAAAGAAATTGAGATTGGCTTCCCAGCAGCTTCAGAAATTGACTATAATTTTGCCAGAAAATTAATCGAAGAAAACAAGATACCTGATGATGTGACCATAATGGTTATGACTCAAGCACGTAAAGATTTAATCAAAAAAACCGTAGAGTCATTAAAGGGCGCAAAAAAAGCTATTATTCATATTTATAATGCTACGGCTAAAACGTGGAGAGAAACCGTGTTTGGTATGACAGTTAGTCAAGTTATGGAGTTAATAGAAACACATATCTCATACTTAAAAGAATTAACTGATCAACATCCAGAAACCCAATGGATTTTGCAATATTCGCCAGAAACATTTTCTTCAACAGAACCTGAGGTTGCCCTAGAAGCATGTAATACGGCAATAAAAGCATGGAAAACTAGTTCGACGCGCTCAATGATTATTAATTTACCAACAACTGTTGAAAACACTACTCCAAATGTATTTGCTGATTATATAGAATGGATGAATATTAATATAGCGGATCGTGAGAATATCATAATATCAGTACATCCTCATAATGATAGAGGAACTGGCGTAGCTACCGCAGAATTGTCATTACTTGCTGGAGCTGATCGTATCGAAGGATGCATATTTGGTAATGGTGAGAGGAGTGGGAATGTCGATATTGCAACAATAGCGCTTAACTTATACACACAAGGTATTAGTCCAAATTTAGACTTCTCAAATATTAATCATATAGCAAAAATAGTCGAAAAATGTACCCAAATTCCAATTCATCCTCGTCATCCATATGTTGGTGATTTGGTATTTACAGCTTTTTCAGGTTCACACCAAGATGCAATTAAAAAAGGGTTTGCCGCACAAAAAACAGAACAATATTGGAAAGTACCATATCTTCCAATAGATCCAACTGATATAGGAAAGAATCATGAAAACATTATTCGAATCAATAGTCAATCAGGAAAAGGTGGCGTATCATATATAATGGAACATTACTATAATATTTCTATGCCACGTAGAATGCAAATAGAATTTAGCAGTCTACTACAAAATATAGCGGATAGTAGTGAAAGTGAAATGACTCCTGAAAACATTTGGACTATTTTTAATTCTATTTATTTAGAGAATAATACCCCAGATGCAATAAAATATGTTCACCACAAATATATAGAAGGTAAAATAGAATTATACTTTATGATAAATGGTGTTGATTATAAAGCTACTGGAAATGGAAATGGTATGATTGAAGCTATCATTAATGCACTAAACAAATGTATAGATATAATACATTATGAAGAAAAATCTATTGGCAGTGGAGCTGATGCAACAGCTATATGTATTATAGAGTGTCAATCAAGTGATGGAAAAATTAATAAATTTGGAGTTGCAAAACACCATGATATAACAATTGCATCAATTATAGCGATATTTAATGCTGTACATCGGATGAAATTAACTAATCATATTCTATAAGTTTTGATAAGAAGAAACTATTGCAATTACGTCATTACCAAAATGGCGTAATTTTGCTTCTCCAACTCCATAAATGCTTTGCATACTAAATGTATCAATAGGACGATTTTCTATTATTTCTCGTAGAGTTCTATCAGATAATATAGCATGGTGTGATACTCGATGTGAAATCGCAGTTTTATGACGCCAATTAAGTAGATCATGATATAAGCGCTCTTCAAGCTCAGTTCTAAGCCAAATAGATTTTTCTGTAATATCTCGATTAATATAAATTGGGTTTTTCTTTAATCTTACTTGTTTTACTCCACGAAGCACAGGTAAAGAATTAGCGTTTAACTTCAACGCACCACAAGTGAAATCAATATCAAGCAAATCATAGCTATATAATTGACGAATCGTACGACGTAACTCTTTTTCACTTATTTCACTAGCAATTCCAAATGTTGATAATTTATGGTGTTCCCAAACTTGTACTGCGGTGCTAGCTTTGCCTCTTAATACATCTACTACATGTCCAGCAGAAAATTTTTGCTGCAATCTATAAATAGCAGATAATATTTTTTGTGCCAATACAGATCCATCATAAATATTTTTATCTTGGCTTAAGCAAATATCACATTTACCACATGGTTCAGATTCCTCTCCCAATGCAGTTAATAGGCTCTGGCGACGACAATTCAGACTATCACAATAAGCAATAATTTTCTTTAACTTATCTAATTCATAACGTTTTTTAAGATCACTAGACTCACCGGCTAATATCATACCAGATAATTCAAATATCTCTTTAAAACCATAATTAACTACACTTATGGCAGGCATAGTATCTCGACCAGCTCTACCAGACTCCTGATAAAAATGATCAATCGATCGCGGCATATCTAAATGGTATACATAACGAACATCTGGTTTATCAATTCCTAAACCAAATGCAACAGTTGCCACCATTACCATAGAAGAACTTTGTAAAAATTTATTTTGATGATTAGCACGTAAAGAGTTATCAAGTCCAGCGTGATAATTTGCGGCATTAATTCCACTAGCTTGTAAAAACTCAGTTATCTCATCAACTCGACGACGTGAATTACAATAAACTATTCCAGCTTCATGTTTTCGTCCGTTTAAAAAACTTAATAGCTGTCCTTTAGCATTATTTTTTTCTTGTGTCATATAATACAAATTTGGGCGATTAAAAGAAGTACTAAAAACAGGAGATGTTTTTAGCCCCAAAAAATGTATTATATCAACACGTGTATAATGATCAGCGGTCGCAGTTAAAGCTAGACGAGGAACATTAGAAAATACGGTTCCTAGGATTTGTAATTTTTGATACTCAGGCCGAAAATCATGGCCCCAATGTGATACACAGTGAGCTTCATCTATTGCAATTAAAGAAATTTTTTGTCTAGATAAAAAATTAATAAACCATTCATTAACTAATCTCTCTGGCGTTACATATAATATTTTAATTTCTTTATTACGTATTTTTTGGATAGTTTTATCATTCTCACCAACTTCGAGAGCAGAAGATAAGTATGACGCAGAAATACCAAGCTCTTGCAATGTAGCAACTTGATCTTGCATTAATGCGATTAATGGTGAAACTACAATGGTTAAACCATCAAATAGTAGAGCTGGTATCTGATAACAAATTGATTTACCACCACCAGTTGGCATCAATACTAATGCACTTCCACCTGATAATACATGGTTTATAATATTTTCTTGTTGACCTTGAAAGCTAGGATAACCATAAATATGATTTAGGACTTGAAGAGGATTTGTCATATTAAAAACACTTCAGCATGCCTAATGACTGTAGTGTGCTATTGAAACAACGTCAGACTTACTTGATAGTTGAATTAATGACCAGTTCTTAGCATCTTTTGAATGTGCAATTTGTCCTTTATCCAAAGATGCCCAAAATTCACCATCAGCAAATATTACTGATTTAATTATGCTATCTTTGGGTAAATTATTTTCAGCTTGATCCCAATTAATACCATCCGTAGATGTTAATACAATAGAATTTTCACCTACTACTACATAATTATCATTGCCATAAGCGATTGAATATAACCAATCTTTAACTGGTGTATTTAATGTTTGCCAAGAAAATCCATCTGATGAAGATATAATGCTACCTTTAGCACCTCCTGCAAAAATAACACCATTATAACTTTCAACAAATTTTAGCCAATTAGTCGTTGGAGATACTTGTTTAGTCCAAGTTCTACCATTTGTTGATGAGAGAATTACCCCATGAGAACCAACAATAATAAATTGTTTATTACTGTAACATATACTTGAAAGCCAATTATGTATGCCTGTATGAATCATTAGAGGATTAGGATCTTTCATAGATGTTGCACTTAAAATAAGTCCACCAGTACCAACACCAATATAAACTCCATTTTTATACTCTACATCATAAAGCCAAACTCTTGGATCATTGTTCTCACTAACCAATTGCCAATCTAGACTATCGTAAGAATAATATATCTTACCATTTACCCCAAAAGCAATAAATTTATCATGTTGATATGTTAAACTATTCCAATAAGAACTCTTAAGAGTTGTAATACTCTCCCATGATTCTCCTGTTTTAGAAACGAATATATTACCATTACTAGTAAGAGCTACATAATCATTTACTACACTTGGATTTGATGAAGGAATTAATTGACCTATTACACTACAAGCAGATAACAATAGCATAAAAATAGCTAGTAATATTCCATTGCGAAAAGATGTTAATCTGCTTGTTTTCATAAAATTATTGATCTAAATAACGTTCAGCATCTAATGCTGCCATACAGCCTGTTGCAGCTGAAGTGATAGCTTGTTTATATATCATATCTTGGACATCACCAGCTGCAAATACACCCTCAACTGAAGTTGCTGTTGCAAAACCATTTCTGCCACTCTTAGTTATAATATATCCATGCTCCATATCCAACTTACCTTCAAATATGTCGGTATTTGGCTTATGACCAATTGCCACAAAAACACCACGCAATGTGATATCTTCGGTCTTACCATCATTAAACTTAAGACGCATACCAGTTACACCTTTATCATCGCCTAATACTTCATCTAAATTAGCATTTAGTTTTAATTCGATTTTACCTTCTTCAACACGTTTCATTAAACGGTCAATAAGTATTTTCTCTGATTTAAATGTATCACGACGGTGTACTAAAGTAACCTTAGAGCATATATTAGCTAAATACAAAGCTTCTTCAACAGCCGTATTACCACCACCGATTACAGCAACTTCTTGGTTTTTATAAAAGAAACCATCGCATGTAGCACAACCAGATACACCCTTACCCATAAACTTCTCTTCTGATTCTAAGCCTAAATACTTAGCAGAAGCACCTGTTGCAATAATTAATGCATCACAAGTATATTCACCCATATCGCCGATTAATTTAAATGGCTTATCCGCAATTTCTACAGTATGAATTTGATCAAAAATAATTTCTGTACCAAATTTTGTTGAATGATCTAAGAATCTTTGCATTAAATCTGGTCCTTGAACTTCTCCTCCAAGCTCAGCAGGCCAATTTTCAACATCGGTAGTAGTCATTAGCTGACCACCTTGCTGCATTCCTGTTATTATTACAGGCTTTAAATTTGCACGAGCTGCGTAAATAGCAGCAGTATAACCAGCAGGCCCAGATCCTAAAATAATTAATTGATGATGTACTGTTGTCATATTTTACTCACTTTTCTCTGGTAATGTAACATTAATTTCTAATAACTCTAAATTATCTCTGCGCTCTAAATGCACTTTCAGAGCATCTTGATCTACTTTTATATATTTCGCGATAACTTCCATTAATTCGGATTGCAACTGAGGTAACCAACTTGGGTGCTCCTCACCAGCATCATTATTTAGCGTAGATCTTTCATGGGCTAAAATAATTTGTAGCCGTTCTTTAGCCACAGATGCAGTTTGCTTTTTTTTGCCAAATAATAAATCTAAAAGTGACATCTTATTTGCCTCCAAATAGGCGTTGCATTAAACCTTTTTTTTCTACATTAGTAAATCTCATAGGTTTATCTTCACCCAAAAATCTAGCAACTAAATCTAAATAAGCATCAGACACATTTGTACCCTGTAAATTTACAGCAGGAGTACCGGTATTTGAAGCTTGTAAAACATCTGTTGACTCTGGGATTACCCCAAGTACGGGTATACGTAAAATATCTTTAATATCATCAATAGATAACATATCGCCATTTTCTACACGCTCTGGATTATAACGAGTAACAATTAAATGTTCCTTAACTTTTTCGTCACCATTTTTAGCTCTATATGATTTTGATGATAGAATACCTAAAATACGATCAGAATCACGAACTGATGAAACTTCTGGGTTAGTAACAACTAATGCTTCATCAGCAAAATACAATGCCATAAAAGCGCCTTTTTCAATCCCAGCTGGTGAATCACAGACAATATAATCAAATTCTTTTTTTAAGTCATTAATAACTTTTTCAACGCCTTCTTCAGTTAGAGCATCTTTGTCTTTAGTTTGTGAGGCAGCTAAAATATAAAGGTTTTCACAGCTCTTATCTTTTATCATTGCCTGATATAGTGTTGCTTCGCCTGCAATAACATTGACAAAATCATAAACAACACGTCGCTCACATCCCATAATTAAATCAAGATTACGTAATCCGATATCAAAATCGATAACTACTGTTTTAAAACCTCTCAATGCAAGACCTGTAGCAAAACTTGCAGAAGTAGTAGTTTTCCCAACTCCGCCCTTACCTGATGTAACCACTACAACTTTAGCTGATTTTGTCATACTAACTCCAACCTTTTCTGATTTACTTTTTACAAAATTTCCCGTTTTATTTTTTAACATAATAATGAATTATCGCACCTCTAATTTAATGAAACTACATTTAAACGTTCTTTATCGTCCAAAAAAATCTTCACTGCTTTATTAAGTAATCTTTCTGGTAATTTATCTTCTATAACTTGAAAAACATTTGCTATTGAAATATATTCAGCATTAAATCTCTGAACATAAATCATTGCATTTTTATCTCCATTTGCTCCTGCAATTAGCTTTCCTCGACACTCATTATAAACATGAATATTGCTATCGGATATCACCTCAGCATTATGAGAGACTAATTCATTTACAATAATGTCACCATCATTACGAATGATAATTCCACTACGTACAGGATAATTAATCATTTTTGTAGATGGGATAACATTTTTTACATCCATATTATTTTCAACATTAACGACTGGTTTGCCACAAAATACTGTACCATTAATCAATGGATTAGAAACGACAAAACAGATGAATAATTTATTTTTAGCTAATGTTTCATCTAAAATAGTCATCTGTTGTTGAAATTCACGTTCACTTATTAATTCAAGCAACTCTAATGCAATATATTTTGCATCCTCATCAAAATCTTTTAAGGCCAACATCTTAGCCTCAAATTCTTCCATATCAAAATGAGCCGAGATTTTTAATATATAATAACCAAATCTAGCCGGATGTAGCTTAATTGACATTTGACTCATATTTATATTTCACCAACCACATAAACTTTTATAAGATATAATAACCGCTAATTGTACCATATCAAGTACAATAACGTTCAAAATTGAAAGACATAAAACATTGAAAAACAATCAATTTGACACCATAATAATTGGAGCAGGAGCAGCTGGATTGATGTGTGCTCAATTCAGTGGAAATAATGGGCAAAAAACTTTACTATTAGATCATAGTAATAAACTTGCAGAAAAAATTAGAATCTCAGGTGGTGGTAGATGCAACTTTACTAATCTAAACACGGCCCCAGAATGCTATATTTCTAATAATAAACACTTTATGAAATCAGCACTGTCTCGTTATACTCCATATCACTTTACGGAGCTATTAGATAAATATAATATTGCTTATCATGAAAAAACACTTGGTCAACTATTTTGCAATGAAAAATCTCAAGCCATAATTGATTTATTATACAATCTTTGTATAATGAATCATGTTACTATAAAATTAAATACTCAGATACTTAAAGTTGAAAAGGATAATCAATTTATTATCTACACGAATAATGGTGAATACTACGCAGATAAATTAGTTATAGCAACTGGTGGACTATCAATTCCACAGACTGGTGCAACACCATTTGGTTATAATTTAGCTAAGCAATTTGACATTGATATAGTGCAAACCAATCCAGCACTAGTGCCACTTACATTAGATCCAAAAGATTTAAATTATTTTTCACATTTATCTGGAATTTCTTTTGATTCAATTACTGAACTACCAAATATTTCATTTAAAGAAAATAGCCTCTTTACACATCGAGGACTTAGTGGACCCGCAATTTTACAAATTTCTTCTTATTGGTCATCAGGCACTCCAATCTCTATAAATATGATGCCAACTATAAACATAGTTGAGAAAATTCAAGAACAAAAAAAATCAAATAAAAAACTAAGCACATTTCTTGGGCAATTTACATCAGACAGAATGGCAAATAGTTTAGTTAATATTTTAAAATTTGACACAAACATAAGCCAATTAAATAATAATCAAATAAAACAAATAAACAACCTAATTCATGAATATAAATTTATTCCATCTGGTACTGAAGGATATAAAAAAGCAGAAGTTACTAAAGGTGGTGTATCAACTAATGAATTAAATTCAAAAACCATGATGAGTAATAAAGTAGAAGGATTATATTTTATTGGTGAAGTGGTTGATGTAACTGGTTGGCTTGGAGGATACAATTTTCAGTGGGCTTGGGCTTCTGCCTATGCCGCTTCACAAAATTTCTAGAAAGGTATATATGAAAATAATTAGCGCAAATGTAAATGGAATTAGGTCTGCTAATAACAAAGGATTCTTTGAATGGATACAATCAACCAATGCTGATATTGTATGCTTACAAGAAATTAAAGCAGACCATGACTCTATACCTGTAGAATTAAAAAATATAGCTGGTTATCATGTTACTTTCTTTCCTGCGCAAAAAAAAGGCTATAGTGGAGTTGCAATCTATTCAAAACAAAAACCAGATAATATTCTTTGGGGGTTAAATCACTCTGATGCCGATGATGAAGGGCGTTATTTAGAATTCCAATTTGGTACTTTAAGCGTTATTTCACTATACATGCCATCAGGATCTAGTGGAGAAGATAAGCAAGCTAAAAAATTTCGTGTAATGGATCACTATTTACCAATTCTTAAAAGCCAACATAAAGATCGTAGTTATATAATTTGCGGTGACTGGAATATAGCCCATAATGAAATAGACTTAAAAAACTGGAAAGGTAATCTAAAAAATTCTGGATTTCTGCCAGAAGAGCGTGCTTGGCTTACTGAGTTATTTACAAATGGTTATACAGATTCTTGGAGAGTATTGTATCCTGAGTTACCTGGATACACTTGGTGGTCAAATCGAGGACAAGCTTATGCAAAGGATGTAGGTTGGCGTATTGACTACCACATAATATCAAATGATTTACGGGATAAATTAGTTAGCGCTGAAATCTATAAAGAACAAAAATTTTCAGATCATGCCCCACTAATAGTAAATTATAATATTTAAACTATAAAAAATAAAAGTATGATGTTGTATTAATTAAACTATATGAACTAAACTAGTACAACATCATTAATTATTCCTAATCACTTATTAACAAATAACCTTTTTGGACTTGGCTTGCCAAGTAAAGCGTTGCTGAGTCAGCAACTTTAACACCAGGCAATAATTGACTTTCATTTATATTATAATAATTCATGCCATCTTTCGACGTAATTACACTAGCTCCATTATTTATAATATAATTTATATCTTTGTTATAATCATAAAAAACACCTTTACCCAATAATTTAGAGCTAATTTCACCAGCTTTCACAACTAAAGGAAATGATTTATAATGAATTACAACTTGAATATTACATTTAGCCTTATATTTATTACAAGTATCAATCATATTTTTTACATAATTAAGCCCATTACCATGGGATGCATCATAAACACTAGGCTTTGCGTCTAAATCAAATATAAGATTGTATGTTTTCCCAGCGCTAATCAAATCATTGTTTTTTGCATCAATATCTTTTGCAAATACAAACACCGGAACAACAAACACCATAAAACCCACAATTTTTTTCATAAACCCACCTTCAAGTAGCTCAATACCGTTAAATAATGTTACCAATTGTAACACACTAACTACATATAAGGCTAATTAACTTCCCAAGGAGTGCGGTTTATATTTATTTTAATCTTCGTTAATAATTATCTTAGCTTTAATTGATATGCAAATAAACTATATATTTCGGATTAATAGTTATATTTATATAGATATATTTATATTTTTAATAATATTTTAATAGTGTTGCAATTTGATACACCAATACTAATGTATTAACTTAGCATAGGTGTACTTTTAGATAATAATATTTGGTGAATAAATGTATGTACATTTCTTTAAGATTCAAAAATAGTAGCATGATCCTGTAATTTTTTAAAGATATCTTTTATTAAAGCATAATATCAGGATAATCATATCCATCCATGCCAAACAAGATTTACCTCACTAAATAAAATACAGACTAAATAGAACAAGCTCCATTCATTTTTATCTCAGCCCACATCTCATTTACATAGATGCGAGTTTTTGGATCATACATTTTGAATACATGAATCTTACTCATATCTCTTGGATATATCCAATCTATAGATTTTACAGATTCTGGAAGCTTAGCTAATGCAGGAATATTTGCAACGCTAGAACCAGTCATCATAGACAAATCATAGGCACTTTTTGCATCTAAAGAGTAATTAAGAAACTTATATGATAAATCAATATTATTGCTAAATACAGGTATAACTAAATTATCAAATTCAATCATATTACCTTCCTTCTGCAAAGAAGATCCTATATTTATTGGCATTTTAGATGCTTTCATATCTTGTAATGTTTTATATATATCTATCGAATATGCCATAGATATCCAAACATCTCCACGCATTAAACCTCGATAATAGCTATCACTATCATACTTCACCCAATAAGGTGAAGCAGCTTCGATTAAAGCTCTAGCAGCTTTCAAATCATCACGGTTTGTTGAATTAGGATCCTTACCTAAATATAAAAGAGCTGCTGCAATAACATTTCTTGAAGAATCAAAAACGGTTACATGCCCACTCATTTTTTTTAAATACTTTGGTTCAAATACTGCAGCCCAAGAATTAATAGGTATGTTTAGCTCTTTCATTTTACTTTGATTGTATGCTAAAAATACTGGATTATACGCATAAGGTATTGAATATTTATTATTTGGATCAAACGATTGATTGAGAAATTTTGGATCTATGTTCTTTAAATTTGGTAGTTTAGTTTTATCTAATGGGATAATCTTACCCATTTTAGCTAATTGTTCTACAGCATAACTGGTTGCAACAATAGCATTATAACCATTAGCACCAGCTGCAATCTTTGCCAACATTTCATCATTATCATTGAAGAAATTTTGTACTAAGGTACATTTATTTTGATTATCAAATCCCTGCACAGTAGAGTCTGCAATATAATTAGACCCAATAAACAGATTAAATGGGCTAACAGCATGAGCCAAAACACAAAATAAAGATAAGTATATTGCAATTATTTTCTTCACTGATTTATCTTTACTTAAACATTTGCGGAGATAGTTTAGCTGCCACAGAAGTTAAAATTAAAGTACATAAAATTATAACTGTGGAAACTGCATTAACTTCAGGAGTAACACCCATTTTTAACATCGAATAAATAGCAAGTGGTAGTGTAGTTGCACCAACACCAGCCGTAAAAAATGTAATTACAAAATCATCTAAAGATAAAGTAAATGCCATTAACCAACCAGCAATTATACCTGGCAATATAGTCGGTATAAGTACGGAGAAAAATGCGCGAGCTGGGCTAGCACCTAAATCTCGTGCTGCATCGATTAAACTCTCATCCATTCCATGCATACGAGTTTTTACTGATATTGTAACGAATGATAAACAAAAAGCAGTATGCGCCAAAATAATTGATGCCATACCTAAAGTAAAATTTATTAGCAAAAAGAATAATAAAAGCGACACACCAACTAATAGTTCAGGAGCAGCAACTGGAATCATTATCAATGTAGATAGCAATGGCACTTTATATTTATGTAGTGCAACTCCTGCTAAGGTTCCTAAAATAACCGACACAGTACTAGAAATCAAAGCAATAATTAACGAATTAATTGCAGCATGAATTAGTTGGCTATCATTAAATAATATTTTATACCACTTTAAAGTAAAACCAACCCACCCAACATTAACTCTAGAATCATTAAATGAATACACAACTAGAATAATTAGTGGGATATAAAGAAATAAATATACTAATATTCCAGAAAACATTAATTTACGTGAAATTTTATTACTTCCTTGCATATTTCAATCCTTTAGTTCTACTTGCAATAAAGCCAACAAATAATGATATGCCTAAAACTGATAACGTCATAACTATAGAAGTAACACTACCTAAAGGCCAGTTCATTGTTTGTAAAAATTGTTGTTTAATTAAATTACCTATCATCATTGAACATGTATTACCAACTAACTCAGGAACAACAAACATACCAATACAAGGGATAAAGACTAAACCGCACCCAGCTAAAATACCAGGTAAGCTTAGTGGAATCGTAATTTGCCAAAAGGCATCACGATTAGTACCACCTAAATCACGGCACGCCTCGAGTAATGCACCATCATGTTTTTCTAAATTTGCATATAACGGTAATATCATAAAAGGTAAATTAATATAAACTAAACAAATAATAACTGCACTTGATGAAAATAATAAATCAACTGGAGCAATTCCTATAATACCTAAAAGATAATTTACTGCATGACTCAAACCTGAACTAGGCCCTAAAATAATCATCCAAGCATAAACACGAATTAAGAAATTAGACCAAAAAGGAATAATTACTAATAATAATAGAAGATCACGATATTTTTTATTACTTTTTGCAATTAACAAGGCCAATGGATAGCCTATAATTAAACAACAAAATGTCGTTATCACTGAATATAAAATAGATCTAAAAAATAGTTTCCAAATAAATGCATTTGTAAAAGCATATTCAAATCCACTTAATGTTAGATTAATAATGCTCTGACCTGTATCAGGATCTTTTGCAAATATAGGAGCAACACCCCCATAATCCCCTGGTTCTCTAAAAGCTATGAAAACCATAAGTAATGTAGGAATTAAGAAAAGAAAAACCAAATAAATAGATGGTGGTAGTGATAATACCAACTTTTCTTTTGAAGTATTTTGTAATTTACCCATATTTTTCATGAATTAATTTACCAAAAAACTACCCGCTAATGGGTTTATTGTTACGTAAACTTCATCACCATCATTGAAGAATGAAGCTTGTTCTGCGCGACTATTCGCTAACATACACTGTATTACACGACCATTTGGCATATAAAACTCATAAAGAGTCCCATCTCCATAATAATATAAACCTTTAACTTTAGATTTAAAGTTTGCAACATCTTCGTCAGTTCGAGCATCCCAGTTAGCTTTAATTTTTTCAGGTCTAATAGCAAACCATCCTTCTTGACCTAACTTTGCTTCAACTCCCTCATTGGAAATTAATATTTCAAAGCTATCTTCAACTTTAATTCGGTATTGACTTGGTAAAACTTCGATAACTGTAGCATTTAGTAAATTGCATTTACCAATGAAGTCAGCTACATAATATGATTTAGGATAAGAGTAAATTTCGCGAGGAGCACCTAATTGCTCAACAATACCATGATTCATAACTGCAATACGGCTAGACAAAGCTAGCGCTTCACTTTGATCATGAGTAACATAAATAAACGTTACACCACTTTGTTCTTGCATTTTAACTAACTCAACATGCATGTGTTCACGAAGCCTTGCATCTAATGCTGACAAAGGTTCATCTAGAAGCAGTAATTTAGGGCGGTTCACTAATGAACGTGCTATAGCTACACGCTGACGTTGCCCACCTGATAATTCGTGAGGGTATCGTTCTGCAAATTTATTTAACTGAACGCTATCAATTTGTTGATTTACTCGTTCAATAATATCTTTTGGTGACAATTTTGCCATCTTTAATGGAAATGCAATATTATCACGTACCGTCATGTGAGGAAATAACGCATAACTTTGGAAAACTGTATGCAAAGGTCTCTTTTCAGGCGGCAGATTTTGAATATCATTACCCTCAAGTATGATTTGCCCGCTATCTGGATTTTCAAAACCAGCTATCATTCTTAACAAAGTGGTTTTACCACAACCAGAAGGACCTAATAAAGTAAAAAATTCACCTTGTTCAATACTTAAACTTACACCATCAACAGCAGTGTAATCAGCAAATTGTTTTACTATATTTTTAAGTTCTAAAATTGCCATATAAAGTGATTCTTTCTCTAATACATATTATCAGCAACATCAAAGTTTTGGACCAAAACATGACTAAGCCGAGTATTGTAGCAAATTTCTTTTCGAGAATGTCAATTTAATTTATATTACTAAGTTTTTTGTTTTTATTGTTATAATAAGGTTATTCAATTAATTATTAGGGTAATTATTTTGCAAGAAAATCTACAACACAAATTAAAAAATCGGCATATCCAAATGATAGCCATAGGCGGTGCAATAGGAACTGGGTTTTTCTTAGGTTCATCTGAAGCTATCTCCATGACAGGTGCATCAATTACAATAGCCTATATAATAGGCGGTATCATTATGTATGGAATCATGAGAGCTCTTGGTGAAATGACTGTAGATTATCCAACATCAGGTTCATTTGTTGAGTATGCCAAAAGATATCTAGGTAACACAGCTGGATTTATGACTGGTTGGAATGCTTGGACCTTATTTACTATATCTTGTATGTTAGAAGTAACTGCTGTTAGCACACTACTGGACCATTGGATATTTATTCCACATTGGATAACTTGCTTAGTATTACTTATAACTTTTGGTGGAATTAATTTACTAGGTGTTAAATATTTTGGTGAAGCAGAATTTTGGTTTGCATGCATCAAAGTTGCCGTAATTATATTTATGATAATCAGTGGAACTTATCTAATTTTTTTCAATCACCATGTACACAACATAACAATGAATAATATTGAGTCCTATAAAGATGTTACTGTATTATTTAGCCATGGTATATACGGATTTCTGCAAGCCATGGTGTTTGTTTGTTTGTCATTTTGTGGGTCTGAGTTCGTAAGTATCGCAGCGGGAGAAGCCGAAAACCCGCAAAAATCAATTCCAAAAGCAATTAATGGTGTAATTTTTAGAATTTTATTATTTTATGTTTTAACTCTATTGGTAATTGTGTTAATTTATCCTACTGATAAATTAACAAGGCATTCAAATCCATTTGTTGATGTATTTAGCCAACTTGGTTTCGGAAGATCTGCAGATATCATCAATTTTGTGGCGATTACTGCTGCATTATCAGCATTAAATAGCTGTATGTATGTAGCATCTAGATTTCTTTATAGTTTATCTCTAAACAACCAAGCACCTAAAGCATTTGCTAAAGTGAATAAAAGTAAATTACCACAAAATGCATTATTTTTTACATTTATAACTTCATTCATTGCTGTAATTGCAAATTACACTTTTCCAGAAAATATATTGGCGTATTTATTTTCAATGTTAACAGTTGCAATTATAATAAATTGGTTAGTAATAGTGGCATCACACTTTAGCTTTAGAATAAAACTTAAAAGCTTACAAAGAAAAAGTATTTACCATATGCCAGGGTTTCCAGTTGTTAATATAATAATTTTCATTGCTTTAATTACGATCCTAGTTATTATGGCAACAACTGCTGACTTAAGGCTTGGAATATATGTAGCAACAGGTTGGTTATTTTTCCTAATAACAATATATTTCATTAAAAATACTATTCAGAAAAAAGGATAAGACTCATATTAATTATCATCAGGTAATAAACTAAAGAATGTACTTATAACTATAAAAATAAAATTTGTGATATATAAGGAAGGTGTATGAAAAATAAAAAAACAACGTTATTGATGTTAATCATGGGTTCTATGATTGAATACTATGACTTTGTTATTTATTTATATTTTGCAAAAGCTATAGGAAAAAGTTTAATACCTGTTGATAATGCTACGGCAAATCTATTAATAACATTTAGTATTTTTGCCAGCACTGCAATTTTTAGACCACTTGGTGGAATTATATTTGGATACATTGGAGATAAATTTAGTAGAAAATTAAGTTTTACCAACTCAATTTTAATCATGTCGCTATCTACATTATCAATTGCATTTATACCAAACGCAGAACATATTGGAGTATTGGCTACTATTTTACTTATAACGCTTCGGCTGGTTCAAAGTTTTTCGGTTGGTGGTGAAATTCCAGCTGGAATTATTATGGCATATGAAATGTCTAATGACAAACAAAAAGCATTAAATACTAATATCGTAATTGCAGGTACAAATATTGGAATTGTTGTAGCATCTATTATCAGCTCACTTCTAATAGAATCATCCGAAAATGCTTGGCGTATTCCATTTATTATTGGGGGATGCATTGGTTTAATTAGTTATGCTATTAGAAAAAAAATCAGCGAGTCAAATATTTTCATTCCCAATCAGCAACACCAAAAATTTAATAACCCAATAAAAATACTATTTACTGGTTATAAATTATAAATTATAAAAATGTTAGCTTTTTCGTTATTTATCGCAAGCATAGTATCGGTATACTCCATGCTACTTCCCACTTATTTATCAACATTCTCAGGATTATCACTACAACAAGCTATGAAAATAAATAGCTATTCAAGCATAATTTTCGTAGCCGCATCACTAATTGCGGGAATATGTTATAATATATTGGGCAAGAAGATGTTGATTTCTATCATATTAATAATTAATATTCTATCTTTCTACTCATTTAATAATTATGACAAATTAGATATACAAAATATACAGGTTCTGCAATTAATCATCTTATTTTTAGTCGGTATTATATGTGGAAGACTTCCCGTTATTATAGCTAGTTTTTTCCCGCAAAATGTTAGATATTCAGGTATCGCAGTTTGTTATAATCTGGCATTCGGTATATTAGGCGGACTTAGTCCAATCTTAATATTGAGCTTAACAAGTTTTACAAATATTCTGACAATACCAGCAATATTTATACTAATTTTTTCCATACCTGCTCTTATATTTTTTATAAAATCAAATGGGAAATTTATAACAACATACAACCAATGGAGATAATTTATTATGGCTTTAGTTGCATTAAGACAAGTTTTAGATCACGCTGCTGAATTTAACTATGGAGTCCCAGCTTTTAACGTAAATAATCTAGAACAAGTACAAGCTATTATGATGGCAGCAGACAAGACTAATTCTCCAGTTATTTTGCAAGCATCAGCAGGAGCGCGCAAATATGCTGGTGAATATTTTCTACAATATTTAATTGAAGCTGCAATAGCTGAGTACCCTCACATACCAGTAGTTATGCATTTAGATCACGGAGCATCTCCTAAACATTGCGCACAAGCTATTCAAATGGGATTCTCATCTGTAATGATGGATGGATCTTTAATGTCTGATGGTAAAACGCCTAGTACTTACGAATATAATATAGATGTAACTCGCCATGTTGCCGAAATGGCACATGCAGTTGGAGTATCTGTGGAAGGTGAATTAGGATGCTTAGGTTCTTTAGAAACTGGTGAAGGTGATAAAGAAGATGGACATGGATTCGATGGTAAATTAGATAAAGAACAATTGCTAACTGATCCTCATCAAGCTAAAGAATTTGTTGATGCAACTGGTGTTGATGCACTAGCAATAGCTATTGGGACATCGCATGGAGCATATAAATTTACACGTAAACCAACAGGTGATATTCTTGCTATCGAACGAGTAAAAGAAATTCACAAAGTTATTCCAAATACTCACTTAGTTATGCATGGATCAAGCTCTGTACCTCAGGATTGGTTACAAGTTATTCGCGAAAATGGCGGTAACTTAAAAGAAACTTATGGTGTTCCGGTGGAAGAAATTCAAATAGCAATAAAACATGGTGTACGAAAGATTAATATTGATACTGATATTCGTTTAGCTATGACAGGTGCTGTTCGCCGCTATTTAAATGAGCATAAAGATCATTTTGATCCACGTCAGTATTTAAAAGTAGCAAAAGAAGCTGCTGCTGCAATATGCATTGATCGCTATAATCAATTTGGTACTGCAGGACATGCTGATAAAATTAAGCCAACTAGACTAAGTATAATGGCAAATAAATATTAATATTTGTTAACCATTTAATTATGAAATAAGCAATAGCAGATCTATATGATCTGCTTATTTATTATCTACTTTTCGTAGCGTTTGTTTACAATAATCATTGTTTACCATAACAAACCCGTCACTAAAACTAGCAGAAAATTTATTATCAGGCGTGGCAAAATTCGTAAACACGCTTTGCTTAGTCCAAACTAAGCTTTCATTGTTAAACCTTACACCATTATGATTA
>JAQUVM010000108.1 GCA_028693355.1 Burkholderiales bacterium | reverse complement strand
ATCTTTAACGATTATGTCACCTGTATCAGTTACCACATTATTATTAAGAATAGGATTAGCAATATCATCAAACCCTTTTTCTAACTGTGTAACTGCAAATGTTTCTAAGTTAACGTTAAAGATCTGACTACTATCATCATGTGTTGCATATCCATATATCCATTTACTATTTGACGAGATTGCATTAATATATGCATCGAACCCAACAGAAGGTCCTCCAATTATATAAGAACATGATTTTGTTGTTGAAGAACATATAATTCCTGATGATAATGAATTTTCACTATCTGGTACAGGTTGACTCATGTTACCAGTAGTAATTCCGGCATTGCTTACTGACTTGATTTGTGTCAGATGCATCGGCAGGTTATTAAATGTTAGATTATATTCCTGAGATAAAATAGTATTAAATAAAGTAGGTTCCCCACCAAAACTATATGCAGCAATAAAAGTACCATTTTCTGAAACTCCAATTGGATAATTACTTCCTGCAATTATATTTGGCATTAGATAATTATTATATGTAGCAAGTTCATATGGTGATGGATCATCAGTACTGGCCGCAAATGTAATCCCTGTTGTAATTAAATTACTACTGATTGCTGAAGTTCTTGCCCCAGTAACTTGTAAATTAGAGTCTGGTGGTAATTGTAATAAAGGAATCACCTGTAATTGATTGCCATTATTGCCAAAAAGATAGTCTTTTTGTAAGCATCCACTCTCTGGATTAGCTTGAATTGTTCCAGTCATAACACCGTTATTATTTATAGCAGATACGTCTGATATAAAAGAAGACGACCCATGATAACATTCAGTTACAGCTGTTGGCATGTTAGATTCTGTTAAAAGAGTTATAACTGGATTGGTGTTCGTTGGTGATGTATTATTTCCACCATTACAAGCAACTACAGCTATTGCTGGTAATAAGCATAATAATATTTTTTTCATAATTTAAAGCTTTCAAAATATTAAAGTAATTTTTAGGTTTTATTAATCGGTAAGATTCGGATGAGTTTATCTTATAAAATATATAATCTTATATATGATTTGAATTAAAATATAAAATTATTTAATGAATAGTAAGAAAATCTTTAGATGAATAATAGCACTGGTTAATAAAAATACGGAGTCTATTATATAGCTATAGTTTGGAGTTATAAATGTTAAATCTAGTTTATTTAACATTTAATTATATAGGAACATAAATTAGTATTGTGGCTTTGTACTGTATAACAATATGTTACGTTTTTTTATTATATAAGTGAATGGTGTGTGTAATATACAACACATTGTGTGATTATAGTGAAGTATAAAATAGTTTTACTATTATAATCTTTGGATGATGACTTAGAATAAATATTTTTAACATATGTATAAATAAAAATGGCTCAAGGTCTATATCTTGAGCTATTTTTATTTACTGATGATAAATTATGAAAATAGAATATATCATGTAGTTAGTTTACTACGTGTTCACCTTTAAACCATGATGCTTTCTTAGATAAATTCTTATTTTTTGTTAATGGTGTTAAATTTTGAGATACATAATTTGCTATACCATTAGGGAAGTATACTTTTACACCAAATAAATTAGAACTACCATAGTCAATTACATCAAAAGCGATATAGTTGCCATTTGGAGATAAGTATGCATTTGTAAGTGATACATTATCAGGTAAGTTTAATTTTGCTGCTAAATCATCAATTGAATATAAATTATTTTCACTTGCTGTTGGAGTTAATGGTACTAATAAATAAAGTTTACTAGTATCATCATCTTTAACGATTATGTCACCTGTATCAGTTACCACATTATTATTAAGAATAGGATTAGCAATATCATCAAACCCTTTTTCTAACTGTGTAACTGCAAATGTTTCTAAGTTAACGTTAAAGATCTGATTACTATTATCATGTGTTGCATATCCATATATCCATTTACTATTTGACGAGATTGCATTAATAGATGCATCAAATTCAGTCGTAGCACCTCCAACTATATAAGAACATGATTTTGTTGTTGAAGAACATATAATTCCAGATGAAAACGAATCATTACTATCAGGTGTAGATTGTAAAATATTACCAGCAGCAATACCAATGTTACTTACTGAAGTAATTTGTGTATTTTGCATCGGTATATTATTGAATGTTAGATTATATTCTTGAGATAAAATAGTATTAAACAATGTTGGTTGTCCACCTATATTATATCCAGCAATAAAAGTGCCATTTTCTGAAACTCCAATTAGATAATTAGCTCCTGCAATTATATTTGGCATTAGATAATTATTATAGGTAGCAAGTTCGTATGGTGATGGATCATCAACCTTGGAGGCAAATGTAATCCCTGCCGTAATTAGATTACTACTGATTGCTGAAGTTATTGCTCCAGTAAGCTGTAAATCAGAGTCTGGTGGTAATTGTAATAAAGGAATTACCTGTAATTGATTGCCATTATTGCCAAAAAGATATTCTTTTTGTAAGCATCCACTCTCTGGATTAGCTTGAATTGTTCCAGTCATAACACCGTTATTATTTATAGCAGATACGTCTGATATAAAAGAAGAAGCCCCATGATAACATTCAGTTACAGCTGTTGGCATGTTAGATTCTGTTAAAAGAGTTATAACTGGATTGGTATTAGTTGGTGATGTATTATTTCCACCATTACAAGCAACTACAGCTATTGCTGGTAATAAGCATAATAATATTTTTTTCATAATTTAAAGCTTTCAAAATATTAAAGTAATTTTTAGATTTTATAAACTGATGTTATTCATGTAGATTTATCTTATTTAATTATATAATTTGTAATAAATAAAAATAGCTTACATGAGTAACATTGCGTATAAATAGCTAGTATTATTATATGATTATGACCTTTGGTGATATCAGATGAGGAATGCTAGAGATTTAATTTGGAATTAGAGAGGTTGTAATAAATTTGTATGATATTTTTCATTGTTATAACAGTGTGTTATGTTTTATTGCGTATGTTGATGCTATGCCACATTATATATGTTTATAATGCAATATAAAATAATTTTACTCTTATAATTTTTGAATGATAGTTTATAGTACATGATTTTAGTCTGCCTTTAAACAAAAATAGCTCAAGGTTTATATCTTGAGCTATTTTTATTTACTGATGATTATTTATTATATTCATCTTTTACTGATTGGACTATTGATTGATTTTTATTTGGTGCATCACCATCAAGTTCCCAATACATAGTTCCTCCTAAGCCACTAGCTTTAACTGCTTTAGCTTTTTGTGTAGCAGACCATTGGTCATCATACGTCATAAAGCTATTAGTTTGTGCGCTATATGCCCATGGTTGTAGAGATGTTAAACCATATTGATTAAAGATTGAAGTATTTGAGCTTGTGTTATAGAAACTTAAACTCTTAACTCCTGCAATTGGTTTATCACTTCCACATCCACTAACTGGATTATTAACAGGATTAATGATACATTTATAGTCTAGGATACCATTTTCATAGTCTCCAAAACCAGCACCTGTAACATTCTGTAATAACCCACCATTAGTATTGCTTGAAACTGTCATTGTACGAGCGTATAATGGAATACCTACTACTAATTTCTTAGCTGGAATACCACGTGAAATGTAACTATCCATTGATGCTTTAATTGACCAACCTTCATTTTTACCAACTTTATTTGTTCCAGTATTTTGGAAGTCATAGTTAGCTTGGAAATAAGCAGGGCTATTTGCATCCCATGAACCATGATAGTCATAATTCATCACATTTACATAGTCCATTAAACCACCAACTTGTGACCAGAAATTACTTACTGCATTAGGGTTTCCATTGCTACTTCCATCAACATTTTTACCTTCTAAAGCTACAATACGATCAGCACCACCATTAACAGCGATAGTTAGAGTGTATTTTTTACCATCTTCTAATCCAGCTTTATCTAAAGCAGTTCTTAGAGTTTTATAGAAAGTAAGCATTTTTTGTGCTGGAGCTACGTTATTACCATAATCAGACCACCATTCCCAATCAATGTCAATACCCGTAAATCCAGATTTACGCATTAAAGCAATTGATTGTTTTGCAAAGTTATCCATACTAGCTTGTGATGATGCTAATGTTTCAAACATTGGTGCTGTATTTATACCATTATTTGTCCAACCACCAAATGATAAGTGAGCTTTCATGTATGGATACTGTAATAATGCACGACTAACGGCACTCATGCCCCAGCTATCAGCTGATGCATCTAATGTTTTCACATCGCCATTTGCTGGATTGAAGCCGATAAATGCGTAAATGATATCATTAATATTATCAAATGGCATGTTATATGGATTATATTGACGACCCCATACAGACCACTGAGCATAATATCCAGCATTTACATAACCATTCCCAGGATCTTTACATCCATTAACTGCACATGGTCTATTCATACTTAAAGAAGTATTGTCAACTTTTAAACCATATACGATTGGATCAATTACACCTGGTAATATTTCAGCTCCTGAGTCAGTACCCATAACATCACATGATTTAGTTAAATCAAAAGATTGTGCTGTTGTGCGACCATCCCAATTTGTTTTTTCTTTAGCTGCAATAGTGTTTAAATACTTATCACCAGATTTAGAGCTTGTGAAATTGATATTATCTGTTGATAATCCAAAACATGTACCCCATCCTGATTTTTGTTGGAAGTTAGATGTAAATACAATAGATTTACCAGTAGCTATACCATTTACGCTTAGGACTATTTTATTATTATAATCTTTGAATGGTGCTATGTAATCATAACTTGCGCCAGTAGGAGCAGCACTTTTTGCGAATTTAACATTAATTGTTTTAGCGCTAGTGATAACTTCTGTATTTGTTATTGGATTAGTAATATAGTTTGTATTACCATTCGCAGTTACAGAAATACCAGTATTTAAACTATTTTCTAATTTATAAACTACATTTCCATTAGTTTGATTAGTATAGTTTACATAGTTATATTTATTTGCCGCATCACTAAAAACAATATTAGTTTTATCATTA
>JAQUVM010000107.1 GCA_028693355.1 Burkholderiales bacterium | reverse complement strand
GATAATGTAGGTTCAAAAGCTAAGTAATTGAACACAGACCATGCAGCTGTTTTGTTGGGTGTTTTAGACAATAATATTATCTTGACTAAACGCTCAACTAAACTTCGCTCATTTAGCGGGCATGTTTGTTTACCTGGTGGGCGCTGTGATGTGAGTGATATGTCGTATGTAGATACTGCGATACGTGAATTTAATGAAGAATTGGATTTTAAAGGTTCCATTGAGCCGTTATTTTATTTATTACCAGAAACTAGTGTTATAAATCACCAATCTGTATATCCTATAGTAGCTAAACTTGACGGACAGATTAATGGATTTAGCCGAGATGAAGTTGATAAAATAATCTTGTTGGATGTTAATAAAATTTCGACTATAGATTTTATTATTAATCAAGAATACCCTATGATTAAACATAATAGGGTTTTACAATATAATGGTGACATAATTTGGGGTTTAACTGCTCATATTTTATACCATTATTTCGTCAATTATAAAGAATTAATTAGGGGTAGTTGATGTCTAAAGAGTATATTATTTCACCAAGTATTTTATCTGCAGATTTTGCAAAATTAGGTGAGGAAGTTGCAAATGTTGTTAATGCTGGCGCTAATTGGGTGCACTTCGATGTAATGGATAATCATTATGTGCCAAATTTAACTATTGGTCCAGCTGTTGCAAAAGCAATTAAACCATACTGTGGTAATGCAAAACTAGACGTACATTTAATGGTGAGTCCTGTTGATGATTTAATTTGCGAATTTGCAAAAGCAGGTGCAGATATTATTACTTTTCATCCAGAAGCAAGTTTACATATTGACCGTAGTTTAAGTTTGATAAAAAGCTTTGGAATAAAGGCAGGCTTAGTATTTAATCCTGCAACACCACTTAGTTACCTTGATTATGTCTTGGATAAAATAGATGTAATCTTGTTGATGTCAGTAAATCCAGGTTTTGGCGGACAATCATTTATTAAATCAAGCCTAGATAAAATTCGTGATATTAGAGCTATAATTGATAAATCTGGTCGTGATATTATTTTAGAAGTTGATGGTGGTGTTAAAATTGATAATATACGTGAAATAGCAGATGCTGGAGCTGATGCCTTTGTAGCTGGTAGTGCTATTTTTAATAGTGATAGTTATCAAGAGACAATTACTTTGATGCATAAAGAATTAAACAAATAATATAAAATTTATTGTTTAGTAAATAAGGGAATAATTTTTTAGCTTAGAGTTTCCGAGTAAAAATTTTGTAAGTATCAACCACTAATCTGCTAAAAAATTGCTTGGGCTCAATCAATTAACAGACTTACGTGTTTCAATAGCAAAATCTAATATTATTCAATATATACTAAATAAATTATATCATTATTATTTAACTAAGAAATCCGTTTAAATAAAGTTTTAAATACTGATTGGAAACAAAGTGGCTATAGAAAAACGTCTGCAAATATTACGTGAAACAATGCGTGAACACGGAGTTGATTATTATTTAGTACCATCAATTGATGCTCATAATAGTGAGTATATGCCAACTTGTTGGAAAAGACGTACGTGGATTAGTAATTTTACTGGTTCAGCTGGAGAAGCATTAGTAGGTATGGATAATGCTTATTTATCAACAGATGGACGCTATTTTTTACAAGCTACTCAAGAGTTAGATGGTAATTTTTATTCATTAATTAAACAACTTGGATTTGTCTCAGAGATTGAGTTATTTTTACAGAAAAATGCTGCTCAAAAGTCGCTTGGTGTTGATCCAAAAGTAATTGGTATTGGTCGATTTGCAAGATTACAGCAGTTAATGACTAGTATTGGTGGTAAATTAATTTCAATAGAAAATAATTTAGTTGATCTAAGTAAAAATAAACTTGGTGAAGACGTTGTTTTGCCAAATAAAAAAGTAATGTTATGGGATGATAAATTTAGTGGATTTTCCACAAAAGAAAAGTTAGCATGGTTACAAAGTGAGATATTAGAAAATCAAGCGGATTATTTATTATTAAATGTTTTGGATGAAATAGCTTGGCTCTTTAATATTCGTGGTTATGATATTGATTTTAATCCATATGCAATTAGCTATGCAATTATTGGTAAAGATAGTGCAATTTTATTAGTGGATAGTGAAAAATTAAATGATGAAATTTTAGCCAAGTTTAAAAAGTTAAATATTAAAATAGTTAATTATGATCAATTCGCAACAGAAGTTACTAAGATATCTGGTGTGATTTTACTGGATGATGCAACGGCTAGCCAATGGATGCTTGACTGTGCAGTGAAAGTAGGTAAAACAAAATTTATTAAATCGCCAATAGTCTTAGCAAAAGCTTGTAAAAATGAAACAGAAAAAAATGGCATGCGATTAGCGCACCGTAAAGACGCAGTTGCTGTTATTAAATTTTTAAATTGGATTAATAGTAATTGGCAAAACGGATTAGATGAAATTAGCTCTTCAGATAAATTAGAAGAGTTTAGACAAGAACAAGTAAATTTTTATGGATTAAGTTTTTCTACAATTAGTGGTTATGCGAGTAATGGAGCAATGATCCATTATAGAGCAAGTCAAAAATCAAAGAAAATCATATCTAATGATGCAATGTATTTGTTGGATTCTGGTGGACAATATTTTGAAGGCACTACGGATATTACTCGGACATTACATTTTGGTGCTCCTTCCAATGATGAGAAAAAATATTATACTTTAGTATTAAAAGGTCATTTGGCTCTTGGTAGAGCAAGGTTTCCAGAAGGTACTAGAGGTGAACATCTCGATATTCTAGCTAGAACGCCGCTTTATAATGAGTTATTAAATTATCGTCATGGCACTGGGCATGGAGTTGGTTGTTTTTTAGGTGTTCATGAGGGTCCTCAAAGAATTTCTACTGCTCAATCTAGTGTTCCACTGATGTCTGGTATGATAGTTAGCAATGAACCGGGTTTATATTTTGAAGGTCAATATGGAATTCGTATTGAAAATCTAGTTTTAGTTAATGAAATTAACCAAGATTCAGAGTATGGCAAATTTTTTGAATTTGAAGATTTGACCTTAGTTCCTTATTGTAAAAAATTAATAGACTTTGCTATGTTAGACAATACTGAACTTACACAAATTAAAAACTACTATAAGCAAATTGAAAATATAATATTACCTTTGTTAGATTCTGATTCTGCTGCTTGGTTAAAACAAGAATTAGCAATTTAATAATGAATGGTGTAATAGAATGTTAAGCCTTAATTTTAATTTGGTCAGAAGATCTGGATTATTAAAATTAGATAAAATTATTTTATTATACGTGTTTGCTATATTTTTTGTGGATTTTTATGATACTACATTATATATAGGTTATTCTATATATTTACGTGGGTTAATATTTCCCACTTCTGATGTTTTTGAGGCAATTATTAAATTTGCCGCTATATTTGTACTTGTGCAGTCATTTAAAATATCAGGCTTTATTATGTATAGTTATATAATGCATTATCAAAGAAAGCTTACATATTTACCATTACTTATATTTTTTATATCCAGTATTGGCTTGGCATTTTTTTGGGGGTTTGGATTTATAGGCAAATATGCTATCCACATTTTTCTATTATTAAGGTTATGTCAAGCATTTGCAATTGGTGCTGAAATTTGTTCTGCGCTAAAAATAATTAATTCAAATATTATTGATGAACGCACTAAAATGGCTATGTATTATTTCATTTTATTTGCTGGTGAATGTGGAATATTGGTTTCGGTTTTTATTAATAGAATGCTACTTTCTCATGGGATAACGCTTCTTCAGTTTATGAGTGATTGGAAGTTTCAATTAGTTTTTTCTGCATTGTTAGCATTATTAGCAATTAGTGTGAAATTAAAGTATTTAAACCAATATACTTACAATACTTTTTCGAAAAAAGTATTTGCTTTTACAGTAATTCGTTATTGGAAATTAATTTTAATTAGAGCTGGGGTGTCATTTTATAGTTTTCTATTGATTTTAATTGTTGTGATTCGTATTCCATATATTTTAGAATATGAATATAAGTTAAGTCATGAAACAATTAATCATGATTTATTATTAGTAACATTAATGGGTTTTATAGGCGCTAATGTAGCGTATATAGCTAGTAAATATATAGAAAATTTTAGTCTAATGTTATTTTTTTATGTTTTAAGTATGATAGCAAATTGTTATTTTTATCAAGTTAAAGCTTTTGAAAATACTTATTCATATGTGACTTGGATATTAATAACTGGTTTTTTTTATGGTGTGTTTTTGAGAATGACGCCTCATATTTTAAACTCTGTTACAGATTTTAATTCAAAAAATAGATTAATTGGTCGCTATATAAGTTATTTTTTTGTGTATACAGTTTGTTCTTCTATAGTTATTTTTTGTTTAGATTTTATGCATTATGCTAATCATGCTTTAAGCAATGATAAAAAACTAGCAGATGTACCTATTTTATTTATTTTATTATGTAGCTCTATTGGTTTTTTAGCTTTATTAGCTTATAAACCATATTATAAAAAAAATTACAACCGTCAGTGGGTTTTTTGAAAGTCAGTATGTCAACAGTTTTATTACCAAAAAATGCAAGGCAAATTATAATTTCTGGGCCAGAAGGTGCGCTTGATACATTAGAGCTATCACCAAAAGAAACAGTTGTTAAGGGTGTTGCGATAGTTTTTCATCCTGATCCAAAAGGTGGTGGAACTTATACAAATAAAATAGTTCAAACAATAGCTAAAGTATTAAATAAAAAAGATTATATATGCTATTGCCCAAATTTACGTGGGGTTGGTATGAGTGCTGGAGAACATGATTTTGGCAATGGTGAAGTTGAGGATGGAATAGCGGTTTATGATTATATTAAATCATTATATCCAAATTTACCAATTGTATTTGCTGGTTTTTCATTTGGTACGGCTGTTGCATCAAATGTAGCTAATAAAGTTGGTGATTATGAAAAACTATTATTAATTGGGCCTGCGGTTACTCGTTATAGCGTAGTTGTTCCTGATAAAGATAAAACATTGGTAATTCATGGTGAAGATGATGAGGTTATTGAATTATCT
>JAQUVM010000106.1 GCA_028693355.1 Burkholderiales bacterium | reverse complement strand
TATTATGCTGAATATCTCCGTTGAAGGCCTGACTCATAATCACTCTGCCAAGCTGATCCTTAAATTCAGTTGTTTTATTATTATCTTCGTCTTCGATGATTACTTTATATAAGGTATTTGGAGGGTAGAAACCTAAACGTGTTAAATTTCCATTACCATCGGCAGTAAATTGAGCAACTTCATTTTCAAGGTTTGCCTGATATATGTAACTTACATATTTTTCCTGACCTGATCGCCAATCAGTGCCTGCCCCATACTTTCTGGTTATACGATTAATCGGTGATGGTAAATAATCTACCTGATTATACGCATATTGGTCTCCCAAGTATAAAGTATTTTTTGTAGAGTTTGCTCCATTAAATATGTTAGCTGGCACAAAATCTCCATTCCCGCTACTTACAATCGGCAACCACGTAACGGAGTCTCTACCAACAGCATCATACTGAATTTGAGTAACTATATCATAAGCATTCACACTTGAATAATTCTTTAGAACTGTCTGAATTTCTCTGCCTAATTCATCATGATATTGTATGTTAGTGAGGGCTGTGACATTGTCAGCCATCGTGTACGTATTGGAAACGATGTAGTTATGATTTGGTGATTGAGCCAAAACTATTATTACATATAACCAAAATAACATGAGAATTCTAATTCTTTTTTTCATATGCTAAAAGCTACATTTTAATAACTACACGCTTTATTACTATATTATCAACATGGATGTAAACTGTATAAGTTCCTGAGTTAAGACCAGACATTAATATGCTAATTTCATGATATCCCTCAATCATAGATTGCGGTGGTGTTTTTTGTACCAATACACCTCCGTTGTCATGAACGGAAAACCAAATTTGAGCCTGGCGAGTAAGTTTATAAGAAATACTCAAATTATTTATTACCGGATTTGGAACCAGTTTTGCTTCTGTAAAAATTTGTTCCGTTTCCGATTTGTTTACTTCATTAACTGAGTTTTTTTCAATTTCATCTAAAGGATAGTAGAATGAAGTCTTAAAGTCTTCGTAAACACTATCAGCCTTAATTATTGTGGAAACAAAAGTTTCAAATACCGGATAACGAAGTCCATCTACGTACCAGCTGAAAGTTTCCAGATTTAGCAAAGCACTATCAATTCCCACATCAGAATACATACGTTCTCGATGTACTCTAATTACATTATCTAGAGTGTATTGTTGCGGTAAAATCAGTTTACCTACAGCATCTATTGTTGAGTATGTAACACCTTTAGCATTAACATCAAGAGTTTGACAATATGTACCACTACCCTCAAATTCAGAATATAGACTATCTCCATAAAAGAAAGGAAATTTTAGCTGTGCTTCTGGCTTGTTAAAAATCATTGATATAGTTCTATTATTATATCCACACAACCAAAGCGTATCTCGTTCATGTTTGTAAAGATAGTTTGTATTGTGTTCGTTAATTGTAAAAATCGATTTATCCTGTCTGGTTCTATATAGATATCTGATCTTATATTGCTCATTTACAGGAGTCAATAAAGAATAATCCCATATTACATCTCGACCTGAACATCCGGGATCTTTATACTCAACTTGTTGCTTTACGATAACATCACCTGGTTGATAGGAGTTTTTATTCGAAGTTAGATTAGGGATTTGCGCACTGACAGTTGAAGCAACCTGTGAGATTAGTACTAATATAGGTAATGTGAGTTTCATAAGTAACTTATTATAATAATTTTTTTATAATTCACAATTGAACCAGCATTAAAAGTAATATCATTGGTTTAATAGATGTGTCACAAAGAATTAGTCAAGGTACTTCATGTATATACTTATAACTATAACTTTTAACTCTATTGTTATTGTGGTCTTTGATGAATTCAAGTCGATTGGAATTGTCATACTCAAATGTTGTTTTAACCCCTCGCGGGTCAGTTATACTTTTTAATCCCACTAAAGGTTCATATGTAAACGTAGTAATATGAGCATAAGGTAGTAAATTCCTTAATTCATCTGCAGAAGTAGTTGGATAATTAATAACACTTTGATATGTAGCATTCTTAATTTCAGCAATTGGGAAATGATTGTGATTAAACCAAAGGTAAGTTGTTGGGATTCCATCGATACTTGTTTTTTGACAAAGTTTACCAAAACTATCGTACACGTCAAATTTAGTAACCAAACGAAAGCCGGCATTTCCGATTGATAACCATATTTTTTCTGGTAAAAATTGAGAATTTGATAAGCCTTGATTGTTTGGGAGTGGAATGTACTCGGTTTTCTTATGTCTCAATTCTTGAGTAGGTTGTTTAATATTGCTTAACTTTTCTTCAATTACTGCAGATATTAGATTTTGCACGGTCATATTCTTAAATATCTGATCATTATAGTCGAATGGATAAGTATATTCTGTTAAATACTCTTCATTGTGAACTTTTAACAATGAAGATTTGAGCATATCAAAATCATTGTATTTAATTCTGGTTTCACTAATTACACCCTCTTCACTATTATAATGTAATGTCTTTGGATGAAACTTATCTAAATATATTTTTTTAACCACTGCTCCTCCCTTCATACTTTGAAAGGACACTATAAAGTCCTTTTCAGGAACAATAGAGTCATGCGGTATTGGTATTATACTATTGTTAAGATTGAGATATTCAAAACGCTCAACTTTACTACTTAATTTGTTATTGGTTAGGTACTCAATTTCCATAACTCTTCCTCTTTTATCAGATGCACTCGCTATCCTACTATGCCCTGTTAATACTAAGAATGAATTGTCTAATTCACTGAGTATTGATGAATTGCCATTAACAAACTGAAGTTTAACACCTGTGATATTATCCGGCGAATAGTTCCAATCTGAAAAAATATACTTCTTGTGTGAGCCATCTGCAAAAATCTCAAAAACACTTGAATAACCAATCGCCTGTTCATCAATGTTATAATTTTTATGCCAGATGTTTCCTCCTGCATAAATCCTTTCTCCGGTTACTACATGTACTCCAACAACAGGAGGTGATTGATATAGAATACCGCTACTGTTTTCATTATCAGTTTCAGTTGTGTATTTATATACTTTTCTGTATATTACTGTATTGTCATGTTTGCAATTAGTAATTTGTTGTATGCGTGCTCCATTATGGCGATATTTCTGTGTAACAGCATAGTGAATACTGTCGATTATTATATTCAAAGAGTCATGTTCATGTTGTATTGGGTTAATTAATCTAATTGTATCTAGATATTGATTTGATCCTGATATTAGGTGTTTATCCATAGTTGCTGCAAAAAAAATTGCTTCTTTTGAAAAAGTGTGTTTCTCATATGCAAACTTTGTATTGCCTCCCGTTGGGTAAGTCACTTGTTTTAATAATCCATATGAGCTGTTTTGATTATTTTGAGTCCAGAATCCATAGAAATCTGTATTCTGGTCAACAAGTGTGTTGTCAGGATCAGGATATGCTTCAGGGTGGTTGTACAAAAAAGTATATTTTCGACCATCTGCCATTGTTAGTTGTTGTAAAAATCTTCTTTTATATACATTCTCATAAAAAAGATTAAATTGAAAAATAACATCATCACCTTTTTTTACAGAAATGTTATTCAGTTGATATATTGGAGCATTGAAATATCCTACATGTTGAAAGAATCTGTTGTCGAAATTATTCAAAGTCTGCTCTATTACATTATTAAACTCAATTTCAACATCATCGATTACAATTGATTCAAGCACCGATTTTTTAGTTGCACTTCCAGTTCTCAGAATTGGATTAATGGGTACGCCGTTATTATCATTAACAACTTCTGCATGTGTTGTTTGAAGAAATGGACTCGTGACATCTGAAAACACATCCTCCCCCGAATGTTTAACATAATTAATTTGTACTTCTCTTCCATTCGGGGCAATAATCTTTGCTAAATGCCATGCAATAATGGTGGGATTCATATTATCATTATTAGAATGACCATCTTTAAAACTAATAGTATATTCTATATTGGAAAAATGACCACCAAATATGTAGCTATACCCATCTGGTGATGTTATTCTTATTGAACTCTCAAAATCTAATGAATTCGATACCTCAGTTGATTGAGCCTTAAGGTTGGAGATGTCAACTTTATATGACCTATCCATAGATTTTGCAGTTCCATCATGATCAATCATAAAATTACCGGTATGTCCATTAAAATTGAACATAAATAAATCGGGTGAAAAATCAACAAATGCATTGTTCTTTTCTATGTAATAATAACTATTTTCACTGCTTTGATATGCTGATGATTTTTTCACAATTGTTGAATCAAAATTCCATATTTTTTCTTTATCAAATCCTCCATCCTTTACAGCAAGATAGTAACCAAGTTCTAAAATGTTTGAGTATGGATTAAAATCGTCGGGCATGCCATAAATTTCTCTGGTAATACAACCACTTGCGATTAAAGTCCAATCTAATCCAACTAAATCTGCACGTTTTGAGCGTTTAAATCCTTCTGTACTATAAACTAAACGTATTGGTATGTTAAAGTCGTAATCTTGGTAATGATAAATCGGTATTTCAAATTCATACTTTCCTGAAAACAAAGATACAGGCACATCCCCATATTTTATAAAATCAGATACTTGAGGAGTAGCATGTCCAAATGTTCCTTGACCAGAGATAGTTGTAAAATTAAATAACAATAAAATTACAATATAATATTGATTATATTTTTTAAATGTTTTCTTCATAGTCAACTAATGATTGAATTATTTAAGATTTCTCAGTATTTGGCTTTTTTAAAGCAACTGAATTGTTAGCCTTCACAAATATATCTTGCAAAAATATAATATATTATAATGAGTTGAGCTCACAAAGCACTACCAAAGCAGTCACAAAGCAGTCATATTTATGTTAAAGTTTTATATTAGTGTTGTTTTTATTCATTTTTATTATAATTGCCTCTGGATAAGATTAGATTCCAAAAGTGTTTTTTGCATATAATCAAAGTTGCTTACCTCTTAATTACGATTTTTATCATTACAACTTCTTAGGTAACATCCTCAATCACCGCCATGTCCATAAGTCATCGTATATTCCCTCAGCACTAACCGAGGATTATGAATTTAACTATGATCATGCTCAACGTCT